>DAOMOI010000014.1:0-16114 GCA_035444225.1 Aquamicrobium sp.
CAGCGGCAAGTATAACGCCGTCGCTCACGTTTCCTCCCATCGTCGTCATTCCAGCTCCCGATTCGTGCTCAGGATGATCTTTCCCTTCGCCTTGCCCTGCCTCAACGCCTCCAGCGCCTCGCGAAAGCGCGACAGCGGCAGGACGGAGGAAATATGCGGATCGAGCCGCCCTTCCGTCCACAGCGAAAATATCTTCCGCTGCGCCTCGGCGACCTTTTCCGGCTGCCGATCGCGGTAGTCCGACCATTGCAGGCCCGAGACCGCGATGTTCTTGACCAGCAGGTAGTTCGAGCGGATCTGCGGAATGTCGCCGGCGGCGAAGCCGACGATGACCATGCGTCCGCACCAGGCCATCGCGCGCAGCGCGGCGGCATGGGCCGCGCCACCGACCGGGTCGATGACGACGTCCGCGCCATGGCCGTCCGTCGCCGCATCGACCTCGGCGCGCAGGCCCTCGCGCAGGTCGTCCATGCCGGCATCGACGACATGGTCCGCACCCAGCGACCACGCCACGCGCGCGCCGTCCTCGCCGCGGGTGCAGGCGATCACCCGCGACGCGCCGAGCGCCCTGGCGAGCTGCACGGCGGCCGAGCCGACGCCGCCCGAGGCGCCCAGCACCAGAACGGTCTCGCCCGGCCGGAACCCGCCGCGCTCCACCAGCGCGAACAGGGAGGTCTGGTAGACGAGGCCGAGCGCGGCCGCCGTCTCGAACGCCATCCCCTCGGGCATCGGGAAGCAGCTCTCGGCCCGGGCGACGAGCTTCTCGGCATAGGCGCCGTATTCGACCTGGACGGCGACCCTGTCGCCCACGGCCAGCCCGGTCACGCCTTCGCCGAGCGCGGAAACGACGCCGGCCGCGGCCTTGCCCGGAGAGAAGGGCAGCGGCGGCTTGACCTGATAGCGGCCCTCGATGACGAGGATGTCGGGATAGTTGGCCTCGGCCGCGCGAACGTCGACCAGAACCTCGCCCCGGCCCGGAACGGGATCGGCCACCTCCGCCAGCACGGCCTGCTCGAACGGTGCGAATTCGCTGACGAGAACCGCCTTCATGCCGGATCCTCTCCAAGAAGCTCGCGCGTGTGCTCGCCCAGCGCCGGCGCGCGGCCGACCGCGGGCTTGCGCGCGCGCGCCGGTTCGGCGATCGGCGTCGGCAGGGCGGCGATCTCCTCGCCCTCGGCGTTGGCAAGCCTGTTGGCGAATATGCCGCGGGCGGCGAAATGCGGGTCGGCCATCGCATCGCGGACCGAACGCATGATGCTGCAGCAGCAATCGGCAGCGCGCAGCACCGGCTCCAGCTCGTCCGCCGTGCGCGAGGCGATGATCTCGGCCACGCGCCGCGTGGTGCGCTCGGGCGCGACCGTGTCGTCGACCAGCTCTTCGTCGAGGCCGATCGCGGCGCAGAAGGCGAGCCAGAATTTCTGCTCAAGCGCGGCGACGGCGACGAAGCGCCCGTCGGCGGTCGGATAGAGGCGATAGCGGCAGGAGCCGCCCGAAACCAGCGCATCGCCATTGCCCGGCCACTTGCCGGTCGCCTGCCCCTCGCCCAGCGCCCAGTAGAGGAACGGGAACAGGTTGTCGGCCATGGCGATGTCGAGATGGGCGCCCTCGCCGGTCCTGTCGCGCTGGCGCAGCGCCAGCAGGATGTTGATGACGGCCGGATAGCTGCCGCCGGCGATGTCCGCGATCAGCGCCGGCGGGACCACCGGCGTGTCGGCCGTGCCGCAGCTCAGCGCCAGCAGGCCGGTATCGCCGATATAGTTCAGGTCGTGGCCCGCCCGCGCCGCGCCGGGGCCCGACTGACCATAGCCGGTGATCGAGCAATAGACGATGTCCGGCTTGATCGCGCGGATGTCGTCATAGCCGAGGCCGAGCCGCGCCATGACGCCGGGCCGGAACTGCTCGACCACGATGTCGGCGCGCTCGATGAGCGGGCGCAGGCGCGCGCGCTCGGCCTCGTCCTTCAGGTCCAGCGCGATGCTTTTCTTGCCGCGGTTGAGCATGGCGAAGTTGGCGCTGTCCTTGCCCCATCGGGGGATGTAGCTGCGCATCTCCTCGCCGCGGCCGGGCCGCTCGACCTTGATGACCTCCGCGCCCGCCTCGGCAAGGAACAGGGTCGCCATCGGCCCCGGCAACAGGGTGCTGAAGTCGAGCACGGTGACGCCGGCGAGCGCTCCGGCCGTCACGGCTTGTCCTCCCGCGCTTTCGCGACCACGGCGCGGCGCGCCGGCATGTAGGAATTGTGGCCCGTCATCTCGAAGATCGCCTTCGAGACGTCGTGGTGGCGGGCGAGGCCGCCGCGCTCGACGCGCTCGATCGGCCCGTCGGGATAGCCGAGCCCCATGCGGCAGGTCATGTCCATGGCCTGCGCGCTCGCCAGCCCCTCGTCGAGGAAGCGCAGCGCGGCGTTGTATTTCGGCCGCACGAGCCGGTCGACGATGCGGCCCGGCTGGTCGGCGCAGACGACGACCTCGAAGCCCGCCGCCTCGAACAGCGCCCTTGCCGCCGCGATGGCGGCCGGGTCGCTGGCCGGCTGACGCACCAGCTCGATCAGGTTGGTCGGCGCGTCGTTGCCGTTGCGGTAGCGGGCGAAGCCGAGCACGTTGGACCCTTCGCCGCCCGACGCCTCGCCGGTGTGGACGCCGAGGCATTCGGTGTCGAGCTCGACCAGGATCGCCGCCTTCGAGGCGTCGCCGGGCACATGGCTGCCGGAGCCGCCGAGGAGCAGGAGGATGTCGGTGCCCTCGCCGGCGCCGGCCAGAAACGGATCGCCCTCGGGGAAGGAGCGGCTCGGCCCGTTGTGCAGGATCGAATAGTCACGCATCGCTTTTCGTCCTCACTTCTGCTCGTAGTCGTAGAAGCCGCGCCCCGACTTCCTGCCGAGACGGCCCGCGGCGACCATGCGCCTGAGCAGCGGCGGGGCGGAGGCGCGCGGGTCGAGCGTCACCGGATAGAAAGCCTCGCAAAGCCGGACCTGCGTGTCGAGGCCGATCAGGTCGAGCAGCTCGCACGGGCCCATCTTGTAGCCGAGGCCGATCTTGATCGCCTTGTCGATGTCGGCGGGCGAGGCGACGCCGGCCTCGATGGCGCGGATCACGTCGTTGTTGAACGGCACCAAGAGCGCGTTGAGGATGAAGCCCGGCTTGTCCTGCGTCTCCACCGGCTTCTGGCCGGCGGCGAGCGTGAAGGCCCACGCGGCCTCGAAGGCGGCGTCGGAGGTGTTGATGCCGCGCGACATCTCGATCAGCTTCATCAGCTCGGCCGGCAGGCAGAAATGCATGCCGACGACGCGGTCCTCGCGGCCGCAGCCCGAGGCGATCTCGGTGATCGACAGCGTCGAGGTGTTGGAGGCGAAGATCGTTTCCGGCCCGCATATGGCGTCGAGCTTCTAAAACAGCTCGCGCTTGACGTCGAGGTTCTCGAAGATCGCCTCGATGACGAGGTCGGCTTGCGACAGCGCGCCGAGATCCGTGGTATCGACCAGATTGCCGAGCGCGGCGTCGCGCTCGCTTTCCGTCATCTTGCCGCGCTCGACGGACTTGCCGAAGAAGCGCTCGGCGCGCTTGCGCGCGGCGGCGAGGCCGGCGCCTTGCGTGTCGTAGCACAGCGTGCGGAAGCCCGCGCGCGCGGCGACCAGCGCGATGCCGGCTCCCATGGTGCCGCCTGCGCCGCAGACGGCCACGGTCTTTATCGGTGTCGTCATTGGGTTCTGAAGCTCCGTCCGATGAGCTGGCGATGGACCTGGTTGGTGCCTTCCCAGATCTGGGTGATCTTGGCGTCGCGCATCAGGCGCTCGGCGCGATAGTCGCTGCAATAGCCGTAGCCGCCGAGGAACTGCACGCACTCGGTCGTCATGCGCATGGCGAGGTCGGAGGCGCGCAGCTTGGCCACCGACGCCTCGAGCCCGAAATCGGCGACGCCGCCATCGACGAGGTCGGCGACATGGTCGATCCAGCGCTCGATCAGCGCCAGCTCGGCGGCGAGGTCGGCCAGCGTGAACTGGTTGGCCTGGAACTCGATGATCTTCCTGCCCGACTGGCTGCGCTCGTTGGCGTAGGCGGCCATGTCCTTCAGCGCGGCGCGCGCGATGCCGCGCGCATGGGCCGCGACCGAAGGCCGCGACTTGTTGAGCGAGGCGAGCAGGATCGAAAGCCCCTCGCCCGGCGCGCCGAGCAGGTTGGCGCGCGGCACCCGCATGTTCTCGAAGGAGAGCGCGCAGGTGGACGAGGCCCTGTGGCCCATCTTGCGCTCTTTGGAGACGACGGCGAAGCCCGGCGTGTCCTTTTCCACGATCAGCGCGGAGATGGATTTCTTCGGGTCGTCGATCTCCGACCATTTGCCGAACACGAGGACGAGGTCGGCGACGTCGCCATTGGTGATGAAGATCTTGGAGCCGTTGACGACGATGTCGTCGCCATCGGGGGTGAAGCGCGTCTTCATGCCGGTGGCGTCGGAGCCGGCCGTCGGCTCGGTGATGGCGAGCGCGCCGAGGCCGCCTTCGGCGATGCGCGGCAGCAGGCGCGCGCGCTGCTCAGCCGTGCCGAAGTCGATCAGCGGCTTCATGCCGTGGCAGTTGGTGGCGTAGATGATGCCGGTCGAGGCGCAGGCCTCCGCGATCAGCGACACGACTTCGAGATAGAGCCGGAACGGCATCGGCGCGCCGCCGAATTCCTCGGGGATGAACAGGCCGTTCAGGCCGAGCTCGTTGAGCGCCTCGACATTCTCCCACGGGAATTCGCCGGTCTCGTCGAAGCGTGCCGCATTGGGCGCGATGACGGTGTCGACCACGCGCCGCACCGCATCGAGGACCATGCGTTCCTCGTCGCTCCACGCCCTCGCGCGGTCGATCTGGTCGAACAGTTTCATCAGTGGCTCATCCCTTGTCCGCCGTCGATATAGATGGTTTCGCCGGTCAGGAAGCCGATGCGCTCGGCGAAGATCGCGCCGACGAGGCGCGCGACCTCGCCCGCGCCGCCCGGCCGCTTGACCGGGACGCGCGATTCCAGCCACCGGCGCACCTTTTCGCGGGCGAGGAAATCGCGGTTCAGGTCGGTCTCGATGTAGCCCGGCGCGACATTGACCACGGCGATGCCGTCATCGGCCCACTCCACCGCCATGCAGCGGCTCATCGCGGCGACGGCGGCCTTGGAGGCGCAATAGGCGAGGTTGTCCGGCACGCCGAGCTTGTCGAAGAACGAGCCGATATTGACGACCGTGCCGCCGTTCTCCTTCAGGTGCGGATGGGCCTCGCGCGCGGCGACCATCACGGCCGTGGCGTTGAGCGCCATCACCTTCTCGAACTCGGCCGTCGGCAGGGTCGCGGCCGAACCGCCCAGATGAACGCCGGCATTGTTGACCAGCCCGACGAGCCTTCCCGCCGCCGCGATCCTCGCGAAGGTGTCCTTGACGGCCGCCTCGTCGGTCATGTCGCAGGCGTAACCCTTACCCACCGGCGCGTCGCCGGAACGCGACACGCAGGCGAGGTCGTAGCCGCGCCTGGCGAGATCGAGCGCGATGGCCGCGCCGATGCCCTTGCTGGCGCCGGTGACGATGATGGTTCCCTCAGGCATCGCGGAACTCCGGTTTGCGCTTTTCCTCGAAGGCGGCCATGCCTTCCACGGCGTCCGCCGTGTTGTAGGCCAGCGTCGAAAGCTCGGCCTCCACCCGCAATCCCTCGTGCAGCGGCAGGTCGTAGGCGCGGCCCACCGCGCTGCGCGCGAAGCCGAGCACCGGCAGGCTGTAGCGCGTGAAGGCGGCGGCGAACGTCTTGCCGGCTTCGAGCAGATCGCCCTCGGCCACGCCGTTGACGAGGCCGATGCGCTCGGCTTCCGCCGCATCGACGGTGCGGCCGGTCATGATCATCTCCAGCGCGCGCGGCTGGCCGACGACGCGCGGCAGGCGTTGCGTGCCGCCATAGCCGGGGATGAGGCCGAGCTTGACTTCGGGCAGGCCGAACTTGGCGTTGGGCGAGGCCAGCCGGAACGTGCAGGCGAGCGCCAGTTCGAGACCGCCGCCGAAGGCATAGCCGTTGACGAGCGCGATGGAGGCCACCGGCAGGTCGTCCAGCTTGGCGAAGACGCCCTGCCCCAATTCCGCGCCGCGCTTCTGCTCGATCAGCGAGCGGTTGCGCAGTTCCTTGATGTCGGCGCCGGCGCAGAAGGCTTTCCCGCCCGCGCCGGTGATCAGCAGGGCACGCGCGGTCGCGTCTTGCGCCACCCTGTCCAGCGCCTCGCCGATCTCGCGGATGATGGCGAAGGACAGCGCATTCAGCGCCTCCGGCCGGTTGAGGGTGAGGACGGCGAGGTCGCCGTCGCGTTCGAGGGTCACCGCCATCACGCATTCTCCTTGGGCGCCACGTAGCGCACGGGTTGCGGCGCGATCTCGCCGCGCTCGACCATGGCGACAAGCTCGCGCTTGAGGATCTTGCCGCTCGGTGTCAGCGGGAAGGCGTCCATGCGCAGGAACCATTCGGGCATGTCGTATTTCGACAGGCCGGCCGCGGCCAGATGCGCCAGCACCTCGTCGGCCTCCACGGTGCCGAGAATGGCGAGGCAGACCTTTTCGCCCAGCCGCTCGTCCGGCACCGGGAAGGCGGCGGCCTTGGCGATGTCGGCATGCGAAACCGCCAGCGCCTCGATGCGCGAGGGATAGATGTTGTGGCCGCCGCGGATGATCAGGTCCTTGAGCCGCCCCTCGATCTTCAGGTTGCCGTGCTCGTCCATGGAGCCGAGGTCGCCGGACAGGAACCAGCCCTGCCGGTTGAAGCTCTTTTCCGTGGCAGCCTGGTTGTCGAAATAGCCCAGCATCAGCGCCGCGCCCCTGCCGCCGATCTGCCCGGTCTCGCCGGGGCCGAGACGGCGCTCGTCGTTCGCGGGATCGAAGATCGCGACCTCGTAGGCCGGACCGCCGCGCCCGCAGGTCGACACCCAGACCTCCTGGCTGTCGCCCGGATGCGTGTACTGGTGCGAGGAGTTCTCGGTCATGCCGTAGATGTTCTGCGGCGTGATCCCCTGCCTGACGAAGGCCTCGGCGACGGCGGCCGGGATCGGCGCGCCGGCCATGTAGAACATCTCGACCCGGCCCAGCCGGGATACGCCACGCCGCTTCTGCTCGTCCAGAATGTCCATCGCATGGGTGGGAACGCCGAGCACATAGGTCGCGCCGCTCTCCACGATCCAGTCGAGCCGGCTCACGCCGGGCTGCGGATCGTCGGTGACGAACTGGCAGCCGCTCACCAGCCACTGGCCGACGCCGACCCAGGCGATGTGATGCGACAGCGGGCTGAGCGACAGGAGCACCGTGTCGGCGCCGACCGACCAGTCGCGAACCAGATCGCGGGCGTTGGCCAAAAGCGTGTTGGCCGAATGCATCACGCATTTCGGCTTGCCGGTGGTGCCGGAGGTGAAGGCGAGGTAGCCGACCGTGTCCGGATTGTCGTGCGGGGCGCGCGCCGGGGCGCGGCCGCCCGGCGGCAGGTCGGCGATGTCGTAGACCTTCCGCATGAAGGGCAGGCCGCCCAGCATCGCGCCGAGGTCGTGGCTGTCGCGATCCGCGCCCCATCCCTTCTCGGTGACGAAGGCGGCGCTTTCCAGCCGGGTGACGAACTCCACGATCTCGCCGCAGGTATAGGTGCGGTGGAGCGACGGGTTGCAGGCGATGCCGATGCGCGCGCAGGCAAGGAAGACGACATGCGCGTGAAGCCGGTTGGACAGCCACAGCGACACCCGGTCGCCGGCGACGAGGCCGAGCTCCTCGAACTCGGCGGCGAGCGCATCGACGCGCGCCTTGAGTTCGGCCCAGGTGAGCGTCTCATGGCCGTCGCGCAGGGCGGCCGCGTCGGGCCGCCGCGCGGCATGGTCCGCCATCAGCGAGTAGAACGTGTCGCGCGTCCACAGGCCGGCTTCGTACCAGCCGGCCGCGCGCGTGGGGTCGTGGAGCGTCAGAAAGGGCCGCATGGCGATTTCCGTCAGTGACCGAACTTGGCGGCGTCCGGCTTGCGCTTTTCCGCGAAGCTCGCCTTCAGCTCCTCCGCCTCGTCCGAGCCGAGATATTGCGACAGGAGCAGGTCGTGCGTGACCCGAGACAGGCCCGAGACGCCGCCGTGGCGGGCGTTGAACGCGCCCTTGATCGAGGCGAGCGCGAACGCGCCGCGTTCCGCCACCTCGAGCGCGAAGTCGCGGGTGCGCTCCTTCAACTCGGCGTCGGGGACCACGCGGTTGATGAGCCCGATCTCCTTCGCCTGCGCCGCCGTCATCTTCGGGTTGGCGTACCAGATTTCCTTGGCGCGCTTCTTGCCGACGAGGTCCTCGAGATACCACGTGCCGTAGCCGGCGTCGAAGGAGCCGACCATGGGGCCGACCTGACGGAAGATCGCGCTTTCCTTGGCGATGGTGAGGTCGCAGACCATCTGGAGCACGTTGCCGCCGCCGACGCAGAAGCCGTTGACGCTGGCGATGACCGGCTTCTGGAGACGGTCGATGGCCTCGTACATCTCCAGCGTCGGCAGCGTCCCGGCATAGAGCTTGGTCTTCTCCATGCCGTCCTTCTTGCCGCCGACGCAGAAGAAGCGGTCGCCCGCCCCGGTCAGGACGAGGACGCGCGTGCGGGTCTCGCGGCGCACCGTCTCGATGCAGTCGCGGATCTCGTGGCACATGGTCTCGGTGAACATGTTGCCGTCGTCGGGCCGGTTGAGGGTCAGCGTGCCGATCGGCCCGTCTTCCTCATAGGTGATCTCGCTATACGCCATGATGTTGCTTACCTCCATGAATCCGGTTTTTCCCGCCGATTCGGCAGACGATTCCTACAGCAGAAGCTCGACGGAATGTTCGCCCAAAGCCGGAGGCGCGGAACGCGCCGTGCCGGTGTCGCCGTCGATGCGGATGCCGAGCCCGACCTGGGGCACGAGGCGCCCGTTGTCGTCCAGCGCGTAGAACAGTCCGCGCCGCTGCAATTCGGGGTCCGCGGCGACGTCGTCGGCGCCGTTGATCGGGCCGGCCGGCACGCGGCTTTTCGCGAACAGCGCGAGCCAGCGGTCACGCGGGGCGGTCTTCAGGATTTCCTGAATCCGCTCGACGATGGCCGCGCGATGCTGGCGGCGCAGCGCGTTGCTGGAGAATTCCGGCCGCGCCGCGTAATCCGGGTCGCCCACCGCGTCCCAGAACCGCCGCCAGATCGCGTCGTTGCCGAGGCCGAGCGTCAGCGGCTCGTCGGCGGTCTCGAACGCCTGATAGATGGCGATGACGCTGTCGGTGCCGCCGGAGCGGGTCGGGACCTCGCCCGAGCCGAGATAGGAGACGAGCCGGCACGACAGGAAGCGCGTCATGCTTTCCACCAGCGACACGTCGATGCGCCGGCCGGCCCCGCTTTGCGCCCGCTCGTAGAGGGCGGCCATCGTCGCCATGGCGGCGTCCTGGCCGGCCAGCATGTCGGCCGCCGGCGCGCCGATCTTCTGCGCCGCGCCGCCGGCCTCGCCGGTAAGGTCCATGATGCCGGAATAACCTTCCGCGATCAGGTCGTAACAGGTGAGGTCCGCGCGCGCGCCGTCGAGGCCGAAGCCGGTGATCGAGGTGAAGACGATGTCCTCGCGGATCGCCTTGATCGTCTCATGGTCGAGCCCGAGCTTCTTCTGGACCGAGGGCGGCTGATTGGTGATGAACACGTCCGCGGTCGCGACCAGCCTGCGCAGGCGGGCGCGGTCCTCGTCGTCGTTCAGGTCGAGCACGACGCTCTTCTTGTTGCGGTTGACAGCTGCGAACCACAGCGATTCGCCGTCGAGGAACGGCGGCCCCCAACCGCGCGCGTCGTCGCCCTCCGGCCGCTCGACCTTGATGATTTCGGCGCCGAAATCGCCCAGGAGCATCGACGCGTAGGGACCGGCGATCGACGTGGTGAGGTCCACCACCCTGATGCCGCGCAGCAGGGTCAGCCCGCCCGCGGGCTTCACGATCGGCAGACCGTGCAGGGGCAGGTCCGTTGCGTTTTCGACTCGGTGTTCGCTTGAAGGCATGCTGTTCCCGTAATCCTGCTAGCGTACCAGATTAAAAGCAAGCGCCGTGCCAACCGGCCCTATCGCGGCAATCCGGCCGGCCGCGCCCGACATTTGACGCGCACGGGAATTGGTGTATCCATCCCGGTCACGGAGGAAGACCCCCATGTCCGCACCAGATACACCATCGAACGCCGAGTCGATGTCGATCCTTTTCCTCGACGCGACGGGAAAGATCGCTCTCGCGACGGGCATCGGCAAGGACCCAGTGGTGCGCGCGCTCGCCACCGACAGGGAATGGATCGCAGAGATGGAGCGCAAGCGCCTCGGCGTGCTCTCCCTCAACGGCCGCAAGCTGACCGTGCTGTGGTGCAGGGTCGAGGAAGGCGCGCTTCTGGCTTTCCGCGAAGGCGTCGGCGACACGGTGTTCGACTTCGTGGCGGCGGTCGATTTCGCCTACGATATCTTCGAGCATCTCCTGAGCAACCCGTTCGACGGGATGACCGTGGTCGATCACGACGCCATCCTGCGCTTCATCTCGCCGATCCACGAGAAGTTCTTCAACCACCGCCACGGCGAGGCCATCGGCATGCCGGTGCAGAAGGTGATTGAGAACACGCGGCTGCACACCATCGTCCAGAGCGGCAAGACGGAGGTCGGCTACATCCAGAAGATGCGCGGCAACGACCGGGTCGTCAGCCGCACGCCGATCTTCCGCGACGGCCGGGTCGTCGGCGCCATCGGCCGCGTGATGTTCAAGGGGCCGCGCCAGCTCGACGAGCTGAACCAGCGCATCAACTCGCTCGAAAACGAGGTCGCCTTCTACAAGCGGGAGGCCGAGGCGATGCGCAGGCAGGACTACAGCCTCGACAGCATCATCGGCGAAAGCCGCAGGATGGTCGATCTCAAGAAAGACATCGTGCGCGTCGCGCCGCTCGACGTGCCGGTGCTGGTCGTCGGCGAGAGCGGCGTCGGCAAGGAGCTCGTCGCGCAGGCGATCCACCGGCTGAGCCCGCGGCGGATGAACGCCATGGTGATGATCAACGCCGCGGCGCTGCCCGCGAGCCTCGTCGAGAGCGAGCTGTTCGGCTACTCGGCCGGCGCCTTCACCGGCGCGAACCAGAAGGGCCACGCCGGCAAGTTCGAGCAGGCGAACGGCGGCACCCTCTTCCTCGACGAGATCGGCGACATGCCGCTCGACGTCCAGGCCAAGCTGCTGCGCGTGCTGCAGGACGGCTCGGTCGAGAAGCTCGGCGGCACGAAGCCGATCAAGGTCGATTTCCGCCTCGTGTCGGCGACCAACCGCGACCTCGAGGACATGATCGCGGAAAACCAGTTCCGGCTCGACCTGTTCTACCGCATCAGCCCGGTGGTGCTGCGCGTGCCGCCGCTGCGCGAGAGGCTGGACGACATCCCCCTGCTGGCCGAGCGTTTCCTCGGCGAGTTCGCGCGGCGTCACGAGCGCGAGCCCTGCCGGCTGCCGGCGGAAACCGTCGCGCACCTGCAGACGGGCAAGTGGCCGGGCAACATACGCCAGCTCAAGCACGAGCTGGAGCGCGCGGCGATCTTCAATTCGAGCGGCTCCATCGCGCCCGCCGACCTGCGCATCGACCAGCGCAACAACGAGGATTTCGTGTCTCCGCCCGCGAATGGGCCGACAGATGCGGAAGCGGCCGGCGGATCGCTGGCGGCGCAGCTGGAGCAGGTCGAGAAAAGGGCGATCGAGACGGCGCTGAGGGACTATGGCGGCAACAAGAAGCGGGTCGCGAAGGAGCTGAACATCTCGCGATCCTATCTCTACAAGAAACTGGCCGACTTCGGGCTGGAATAGACGGCCGCGCGGCGGCCCGGGAAGAGACGAATTCCGGTCGCAACGGTGGCGTTCGCCTCCGGCCGACCTATATGCGCCGGACCAGTTCACGCGGGAACGGACCATGCGGCCAGTCATATCCGTCAGGAACCTGACGAAGACCTACCAGAACGGCTTTGCCGCGCTGAAGGGCGTCGATCTGGACATCATGGACGGCGAGATCCTCGCCCTGCTGGGCCCCAACGGCGCCGGCAAGACCACGCTGATCTCCATCGTCTGCGGCATCGTCAACGCCAGCGGCGGCTCCGTCACGGCCGGCGGGCACGACATCGTGCGCGACTGGCGCGCCGCGCGTGAGCTGATCGGGCTGGTGCCGCAGGAGATGCATGTGGACGCATTCGAGACCGTCTGGGCCTCGGTCTCCTTCTCGCGCGGCCTGTTCGGCAAGAGGCGCGACGACGCCCGGGTCGAGGAGGTGCTCGCCGACCTGTCCCTCCTCGACAAGCGCAACGAGAAGATCATCAGTCTGTCGGGCGGCATGAAGCGGCGCGTCATGATCGCCAAGGCGCTGGCGCACGAGCCGCGCATCCTGTTCCTCGACGAGCCGACGGCCGGCGTCGACGTCGAGCTGCGCAAGTCGATGTGGGCGCTGATCCGCCGCCTCAACCGCTCGGGCGTCACCGTCATCCTCACCACCCACTATATCGAGGAGGCGGAGGAGATCGCCGACCGCGTCGGCGTCATCAACCATGGCGAGCTGGTGCTGGTCGAGGCCAAGGACGCGCTGATGCGCAAGATGGGCGAGAAGGTGCTGACGATAGAGCTGCGCGAGAAGCTCGACGCCGTGCCGGCGGCGCTGGCGCGCTACGGCCTCTCGCTCGGCGAGGGCGGAACCACGCTCGCCTACAGCTACGACGTCAACGCGGAGCGCACCGGCATCTCGGCGCTGCTTTCCGACCTGCGCAGCGAGGGCATCGTCATGCGCGACATCTCCACGCGGCAGAACTCGCTGGAGGAGATCTTCGTCGATCTCGTGCGGCGGGACGCCGACAGGGAGGCGGCCCAATGAACCTCACCGCGATCCACGCCATCTACAGGTTCGAGATGGCGCGCTGGTGGCGCACCTTCTGGCAGAGCATCGTCTCGCCGGTCCTGTCCACCTCGCTTTATTTCGTCGTCTTCGGCGGCGCCATCGGCAGCCGCATGGAGGACATAGGCGGCGTGTCCTACGGCGCTTTCATCGTGCCGGGCCTGATCATGATGACCATGATCACCCAGGCCATCGCCGTCGGCTCCTTCGGCATCTATTTTCCCAAGTTCGTCGGCACGATCTACGAGCTCCTGTCCGCGCCGGTCTCGGCCATGGAGCTGGTGGTCGGCTATGTCGGCGCGGCCGCGACCAAGGCGGTGGCGCTCGGCCTGCTGATCCTGGCCACGGCGGCGCTGTTCGTGCCGATCGAGATCGCGCATCCGTTCGTCATGGCCGCCTTCCTGGTGCTGACGGCGGTGACCTTCGCGCTGTTCGGCTTCATCATCGGCATCTGGGCCGACAATTTCGAGCGCCTCCAGCTCATTCCCATGCTGATCGTCATGCCGCTGGTCTTCCTCGGCGGCGCCTTCTACTCGATCGACATGCTGCCGCCCTTCTGGCAGGCGGTCAGCCATTTCAATCCCGTGCTCTACCTCGTCAGCGGCTTCCGCTGGTCGTTCTACGGCCACGCGGACGTCGCCGTCGGCGTCAGCCTCGCCGCGATCGGCGCCTTCCTGGCGGCCTGCCTGATCGCGATATGGGCCATCTTCCGCACCGGCTGGCGGATCAAGAACTGAGCGGCGGCGGATGGCCGCCCCGACCCTGCCCCGATGATTGACAGCTCGCGGAGTTGGTCATATGACTTGTTCATCTGACTAAATTCCGGGGAGCCTCTCTCCGGGACAGTCCACGGGTCGGATCACGGGAGGGGTGGATCAGCAACGCGGCGACAAATACGGTCCGGCGGGATGTGCGCGGGGACATCATGGACGCGGCCGAGCGCGTGTTCGCGCGGTCCGGCTTCGACGGCGCGACGACGCGCGCCATCGCCGATGAGGCCAGCGTCAATCTCGGCCTGATCCACTATCATTTCGGCTCCAAGGAAGCGCTGTTCGAGCAGGTGATCGCGCGCCATGCGCGGCAGGTGAACGACCGCCGCCGCGTCCTGCTCGCCAAGGTGCTCGCCGACCCGGAGAACGCCACGCTGGAAGCGATCCTCGACGCGCTCATGCGGCCGACCATCGAGCTGAGCGTCGGCGAGGGCCAGCATTATTCGCGCATCATCGTCCAGATCGCCTCCGGTTCCGACGAGCGCTCGATCCAGCTCACCGCACAGAATTTCAACGAGATCGCCCTCGAATTCATCGACGCGCTCGAAAGGCACACGCCGGGCCTGAGCCGCGAGAACGTCGTCTGGGCCTATATGAACGCGATTTCGGTCGGCATGCTGATGATCGCCCGCACCGGCCGCGTCAGCCAGCTTTCCGACGGCCTTTGCGACGAAAGCGGCTCGGAGGCGGCGATCGCGCGCGTCGTGCGCTATCTGGCCGCCGGCACCCGCGCGCTGGCTGAAGGCGGCGGATGAGGAATCCCGGCGCGGGGCGGGAGAAGCCGTCGCGCGCCGGAGGCCACACATGTTCCAATACCAGGGAGGACAGCATGAAATTCAGGACGATCTCGATGACCGCCGGCGCGGTGCTTGCCGCTTCCGCCGCCATGCCGGTCCACGCCGACGACATCAACGTCACCGTGGTCAACGGCCACCCGCCGGTGTTCCTGTGGGTGAAGCACCTGACCGAGACCTTCATCCCGGCGGTCAACGCCAAACTCGAAGGCACGGAGCACAAGATCAACTGGTCGGAAGCCTATGGCGGCACGCTGGCGGCCGTGGGCGGCGAGCTCGAGGCCATCGAGGACGGGCTGGCGGAGGTGGGCGTGGTGCCGACCGTGTTCGAGCCGACCTCGCTGCCGCTCCAGAACGTCACCTACTACACGCCCTTCGGCACCTCCGACCCGCAGGTCGTCATCGGCGCGGTCGACAAGCTGCACCATGACATCCCCGGCATGATCGAGTCGTGGGAGAAGTACAACGCCCAGTATCTCGGCGGCGGCTTCGCGCTCGACAACTACCTTCTGATGACCAATTTCCCGGTCACCTCCATCGACGACCTCAAGGGCCGCAAGATCGGCGCGCCGGGGCCGGCGGTGAACTGGCTCGAAGGCACCGGCGCGGTCGGCGTCGCCGGCAACCTGACCACCTATTACAACGACATCCAGACCGGCGTGTTCGACGGCACCATCGTCTTCCCGACGGCGGCCGCCCCGGCCAAGCTCCAGGAGGTCGCGCCCAACATCCTGCTGACCGATTTCGGCGCGCAGTATGCCGGCTCGCTCGTCGCCAACAAGGACTGGTACGACGAGCAGCCGCAAGAGGTGCAGGAGGCGCTGCGCGCCGGCGCCGAAGCCTATACCAGCGCCTACATCGCCGAGCAGAACGCCCGCGTCGAGGCGGCGCTGAAGACCATGGAGGAAGGCGGCGCCAAGATCACCCGCCTTTCGGACGAGGAGCGTGTGCGCTGGGCGGCCGCCCTGCCGCAGATCGCCGATGCGTGGGCGAAGAATGCCGACGGGCAGGACCTGCCCGGCTCGCAGGTGCTCGACGCCTATATCGGCCTGCTCAAGGAGAGCGGCGTCAACCTCGCCCGCGACTGGTCGCAGCGATAATCCGGACAAGGGCGGCCGCGGCGCCCGCGCGCCGTGGCCGCCGCCGCCAACGGGGACGACGCTCGTGTCCTATTCGCCTGAAAGCCAGACCGGCCTCAGGGGCTTCGACGCCCTGTTCCGGCTGTTCGACCGCCTGACCGTCGCCATGAGCATGCTCGGCACGGCCGCGATCCTGTTCATCATGGGCCTGATCACCGCCGATGTCGTCGGCCGCGGCTTCTTCGGCCATCCGATCCACGGCGTGCCCGAGATCGTGTCGATGCTGATCCTCGGCATCGTCTTCCTCCAACTCGCCAACACGCTGCTGCGCGGCCGGCTGACGCGCGCCGACGGCTTCCTGATGCTGGTCAACGCCCGCTCGCCGCGCGTGGCGGGCGTCGTCGACGCGGTCATGCACCTTGCCGGCGTCGGGCTGGTCGGCGTGCTGGTCCACGCCTTCTACCCGCTGTTCCTGCGCAGCTACGGCCGCGACGAGATGGTCGGCACCGTCGGCCAGTTCCTCGCGCCGATCTGGCCGACCTATTTCGTCGTGCTGGTCGGCGCCGCCGCGCTGTGCATCGCCTTCGCG
>DAOMOI010000015.1:0-15896 GCA_035444225.1 Aquamicrobium sp.
GCTCCGCCGGCGGCGTCGCGGATTTCCACCTGCGCCAGCTTCTTCGGATAGCCCCATATCTCACGACCGCCGGCCAGCGCCACATCGTTGTCGACGAGCATGATGGCGAAGGTCGAGCCGCCGATCCCGTCCTCGGTCGCGACGGGAATGACGATGCCGCATTCGTTCGAGGAATAGTCCGGCCCGATCTCCGGTATGTTCGGCACATGGGCGAACCAGACCGCGAATTCGCCCGGTTCGCCCCGGTGGCGCAGGCCTTGGGGGATCCACGCCGCCAGCGCCGCCGGATTGGCGGCGCGGCAGGCGAAGTTGAGCACCCTTGCCCCGGTATAGGTCCATGGCGGCGCGGGATAGTTGGGCGAGTTCAGGGGATTGAACGACATGGTGTCTCCTAGCCATCCATCGAATTGGGAATGAGCAGGCTGATTTCGGGGAAGGCGACCAGGAGGAGCAGGATGATCACTTCCGCCGCGAGGAACCACACCAGCCCGCGGAAGATCGTGCCGAGCGGCACCTTGTCGCCCACCACGCCGCGAACGACGAAGGCATTCAGCCCGACCGGCGGCGTGATCAGGCTGATCTCGATGAACTTCACGACGAGGACGCCCATCCAGATCAGGTCGAGCTCGGCCGCCTGGAAGAACGGCAGGAAGATCGGCAGGGTGAGCAGCAGCAGGCCCATCGGGTCGAGGAACATGCCGAGGATCAGATAGACGATCGACACGATCAGCAGCAGCAGCATCGGGCTGTAGGCGAATTCCTGTGCAAGCTGGCCCATGAACTGCGGAATCCCGGCGAAGGCGAGGAACCGCGAGAACAGGATGGCGCCGATGCCGATGAGGAAGATCGTGCCGGTGCTGCGCAGGGTCTCGCCAAGGCTGCGGAACAGGACCTCCCAGCTCATGACCCCGAGGCCGAAACCGATCAGGATCGAGGCGAAGGCGCCGAACGCGGCCGCCTCGGTCGCGGTGGCGAGGCCGCTATACATGCTGCCGATGACCGCGAGGATCAGGATCGGCAACGGCGCGATCGCCCGCAGCGCGCGGAAGCGGTCGGACCAGGTGACCTTCTCCTCGTGGCGCGGGGCGAGCCTGGGGTTCGCCCAGCAGCGCAGGATGATCATCAGCCCGTAGATGAAGGCCGTGAGCAGACCGGGAAGGATGCCCGCCATCAGCAGCTTGCCGATCGACTGGCCGGTGAACATTCCGTAGAGCACGAAGGGGATGCTCGGCGGGATCAGCGCGCCGATGGTGCCCGAGGCGGCGACGACCGACGTGGCCAGCGCGGGATCATAGCGGTAGCGCAGCATCTCGGGCACGGCGAGCCGCGCCATGGCCGCCGAGGTGGCAAGGCTGGAGCCCGATGCCGCCGAAAAGCCCGCCGCGGCGTAGTTGGTGGCGACCGCCAGCCCGCCCGGCAGGCGGCTGAGCCAGAGGCGCGCGCATTCGAACAGCCCGCGCGTCAGCCCGCTGTGATAGGCGATCGAGCCCATCAGCAGGAACATCGGGATCGCCGAAAGCTCCCATTTGGCGACGAACTCGTAGGGCATCGAGCGGGCGACGCCGATCGCGGCCTTGCCGCCCATCAGCACCCAGATGCCGCCCAGCGAAACCACGCCCAGCACGACGCCGATCGGAACGCGCAGCGCCAGAAGCAGCAGGAGGACGCCGAGCGCCCAGAAACCGATCTGAAGCGACGTCATTCGCGATCCTGCCTTCGGCCAAGAAAGAGCCCGACCGCCTGGACCAGCGCGAAGGCGGCCATCAGCGCCAGCGCGGCGACCGCGACCCAGCGGCTCGGCCAGGTCATCAGGTCGAACCCGCGTACGGGCACCATTTCCCCGAAACGGGTGGCGGATCTCGCCTCGAGCCAGGCGCCATAGGCGAGGAAGGCGCCGTAGCCGGCCGTCAGAAGGCCCGCGAATGCATCGATAAGGCGCAGTTTGCGCTCGGTCAGCCATTGCAGGAATATCTCGACGATGACCTGCTCGTTGACGAGCTGGACCAGCGCCAGCCCCATGAATACCGCCACGACCATGTAGTAGACCGAGACGAACTCGATGGTGCCCGGTATGGTCACGTTGAAGAGCGAGCGCAGCACGATCTCGGCCGTTATGTGCAGCATCATCACCACGAGGGCGATGCCGCCGCATACGACGAAGACCCGGCGCAACACGTCGCGGGAAATTTTCAGCATTGCACGGGCCTCCTGTCGGACGCGGGCCGGCCCTTGCCCGCATCAGTCCGCCCTTGGCGGACATGGCCTGCTATCGACATCTTCTCCTCCTCGTGACGAGACGGTCCGTGACGTCTGCGTTTCTTCCTTGCCGCCGTCTATTCGGCCGGCTGCTTCTCACGCGTGGCCTGCGACGGCGTCGCACCCGGCACGACGCGGCTCATGGTTTCCTCCAACCCGTCGAGCGAGAAGCGCGTGCCGTGGCGGTCGGCAAGCGCCGCGCATTCGCGCGCGAAGGCATCGGCGCCGACGGTCTCGATCAGCGATATCGTTCCGCCCGTCCATGCCGGAAAGCCGATGCCGAGCACGGCGCCGACATCTGCCGACACGGCATCCGGCACCACGCCCTCCGCCAGACATCTGAGCGTTTCGACGGACTGGACGTAGAGCAGCCGGCGCGCCACCTCGTCGGCATCCGGCTGTTGCGGCAGAGCGGGCCAGAGCCGGGCGAGTTCAGGCCACAGGCGCTTGCCTTCGCCGCCATAGTCGTAGAAGCCGGCACGGCTCTTGCGCCCGAGCCGTCCCAGCGCCACCATCCGCTCTATCACCGGCCAGGCATGGCCGCGCAGCAGCCTGTCCGGCAGCCCGCGCTGGCGCGCCTGCTCGATGACATGCACCTGAAGGTCGAGCGACACCTCGTCGGCAACGGCAAGCGGCGAAGCCGGAAGGCCCCAGTTGCGGGCCGCGTTCTCGATCAGGGCAGGGGCGATGCCCTCTGCCAGCATGGCCATCGCCTCGTCTATGTAGGTGCAGAAGACGCGGCTGGTATAGAACCCGGGACTGTCGCTGACGACGATCGGGATCTTGTCGAGCTGCAGCACGAAGGCGATCGCATCCGCGACGGCGGCCGCCGACGTTTCCTTCGCCCGCACGATCTCGACCAGCGGCATGCGCTCGACCGGCGAGAAGAAGTGAAGCCCCAGCACCCTGTCCGCACGATCCGACGCGCCCGCGATCGCCTCGATCGAGAGCGTCGAGGTGTTGGAGGCGAGAAGCGCGCCGGCACCCGCGACCCGCGCCGCGTCGGCGATGATGTCCTGCTTGAGCTGAAGGTTCTCGAACGCCGCCTCGACCACGAGGTCGCAATCGGCGAGCGCGTCCATCGTGGCCGCAGGGCTTATGCGGGCGAGGATCGAGGCGGCCGTCCGTTCGCACAGCCTGCCCTTCTCCACCTCGCGCGCGCGGTCGCCGGCGATCGCCTCGATCGCGGCGGCGGTTCCCTGCGGATCACGGTCGATGAGACGGACCTCCATGCCGCGCGATGCCGCGTGGTTGGCGATGCCGCGCCCCATCATCCCGGCGCCGACCACGCCGAGACGGCCGACCCGCAGGCCGGTGGACGCGCCGTCGGGCCGCGGCTTGCGCAGCGCTGAACGGCGCATGAAACCGCGCACCAGATTGCGCGCGACCGCGCCGGCGGCAAGCTGGCCGAACTGGATGCTCTCGATCTCCAACCCCTTGTCCATGGGGACGATGGTGCCCTCGAACACGCAGGACAGGATCGCCCGCCCGGCCGGATAGCGGCTCTGGCGCGCCTTGACGCGGGCGGTCCCCGCCAGGAAGCTGACCGGCGCGGACGGGCTGAGCGGCCCGGCCCCGCCCGGCACGCGAAATCCCTTGCGGTCCCACGGCTTCACCGCGTCGGGCGCGTCCGCAAGCCACCGCCGCGCCTGCGCGAGCAGGCCTTCGGCATTGGCCGCGAGTTCGTCGACGAGCCCCTGCCGCAGCGCCTCTTCCGGGCTCAGGCGGCGACCCTCCAGCAACAGCGGCAGCGCCGCCTCGATGCCGATCATGCGCGGCAGACGCTGGGTTCCGCCGCCGCCGGGCAGCAGGCCGAGCGTCGCCTCCGGCAACCCGACGTCATGGCCGGGCCGCGCCAGCAGGATGCGACGGTGGCAGGCCAGCGCCAGTTCCAGGCCGCCGCCGAGAGCGCGGCCGTTGACGGCCGCGACCAGCGGTTTGCCGCACAGCTCCAGCTGCCGCAGGCTTCGACTCGCGCGCGCGCTCCAGTCGCGCAGCGCGCGCGCTCCGTCGCCGCGCTCCATCAGGCCGGCGATCTCGCGGATGTCAGCGCCGTCGGCGAAGACCCCGTCGCGCGCCGACATCAGGATGCCGCCGGTCTGGCTGTCGTCCGCCTGAAACGCCGCGACCGCCTTGTCGAGCCGGTCGAAAAAGCCGGATTGCAGGACGCAGGGCATCCCTTCCGGCGCGATGAGCCAGAAGCGCGCCACGCCGTCGCGGCCGGGCTCATAGTCGAGTCGGGTTTCGTTCACGGCCTGCCTCACACGCGTTCCACGATCATGGCGCCCGCCATTCCGGCCGCCGCGCACAAGGAGACGAGGCCGACGCCGAGCCCGCGCGCCTCCAGCTCGTCCAGCACGGTGCCAACCAGCATCGCTCCCGTCGCGCCGAGCGGGTGGCCCATGGCGATCGCCCCGCCGGCGACGTTGACCTTCTCGTGCGGAACGTCGAGATCGCGCATGAAGCGCAGCACGACGCTGGCGAATGCCTCGTTGATCTCGAAAAGGTCGATGTCTTCGAGGGTCATGCCCTTGCGCTTCAGGAGACGGCGGGTCGCCTCGGACGGTCCGGTCAGCATGATCGCCGGCTCGGAGCCCAGCGAGGCCGCGCCGACGATGCGTGCGCGCGGCGTCAGGCCGGCCGCCTTGCCGAATGCCTCCGAGCCGATCAGGATGCCGGCGGCACCGTCGACGATGCCGCTGGAATTGCCGGCGGTGTGGCGGTGTTCGATGCGCTCGACTTCCGGGTAACGCTGAAGCATGACGGCATCGAAGCCGTCGCGCGCGCCCATTCCGGCAAAGGCCGGCTTCAACTGGCCAAGACTGTCGAGCGTGGTGTCGGGGCGCATGTGCTCGTCCCGGTCGAGCATGGTCTCGCCGAGCGCATTCGTGATCGGAACCACGGCGCGCGCGAAGCGGTTCGCGGCCCAGGCCTCCGCGGCGCGCGTCTGGCTGGCGAGCGCAAAACCGTCGAGGTCCTCACGGGAATAGCCGTCCATCGTCGCGATGAGATCCGCGCCGATGCCCTGCGGCACATACCACGTGTCCCACTGGACAGCGGGGTCGCTGTAGCAGGCGCCTCCATCGGAGAAGATCGGCACGCGGCTCATCGATTCGACGCCGCCGGCGACGACGGCGTCGAGCTCGCCGGAAAGCACGCGCGCGGCGCCGATATTGACCGCTTCGAGGCCGGAGGCGCAATAGCGGTTGATCTGGAAGCCGGGAACCTCTTCGTGATAGCCGGCATTGAGCGCGGCGATCCGGGCGAGATTGGCGCCCTGCTCGCCGACCGGCGAAACCACGCCGAAGATGACGTCGCCGACGAGGGCGGTGTCGAGATCGGAGCGCTCGCGCAGCGCATCGAGGATCCGGCTGCCGAGCTGGACGGGCGTTACCGCGTGCAAGGCGCCATCGGCGCGACCCCTGCCGCGCGGCGACCTGACGTGATCGTAGACGAATGCTTCCATGGTTCCTCCAGCGTGCATGACGAATTATTCGGGAGTCCCCGACCCGCCCTGCCGCGCGCAGTCATGCAATCACGCTATCGTTGAACAAATGTTTGATCAAGAGAAAATTTGCGGCGATATCGAGTTGCATCCCGTGCAGGGTCTCTAGGGCGGTTCGGCATTTGACTGAATCGAATGGATTCCGCTTGGGTTGATTTGCGATTCAGGATGCCGGCTGGGCAGGAGGCCAGAATCTGATGACGCGACCGCTTTCCAATGGTCTTCGCGAGCATGTTTTTGCAGCGGTTCTGGCGGGCGAGAGCTGCCGGTCGGTGGCGGAACGGTTCGGTGTTGCAGTTTCGTCGTCGATGAAGTGGTCTCAGCGCTGCGGGGCAACAGGTTCTGTCGTGCCCGGCAAGATTGGCGGGCACCGCAAGCGGGTTCTGGAGCCGCGCCGCGCCTTCATCGTGGAGCGGATCAACCAGGTGCCGTATCTGACGCTGCATGGACTCAAGGCTGAACTTGCCGCGGAGGATGTCGCTCCCTTCCGCGAATGGCTCCGAACGGCGGGTCTGGACGTCGCTCTTTCTTCATCGTATTCATGACGTCCAGTCCGAATGGCGCCACCAGCTTTCCGGCGGCAATGTCCTCAAGCGCATCGATCTTCGAGATCAGCCCTATCCCGAGGCCTGCGCGTGTCGCGCGGCGCACCGTCGACGCATCCTGAAGCTGAATGCTCGCGAACAGCAGTTCGTCGGTGATTCCCAGATGCGACAGGATGTGCCGCCTCAGATCCTGCGAGAGAACCGGATGCAGGAGCGGGTGTGAAAGAAGGTCTTCCGGCCTTGAATGCCGGAGACGACAGGCTCGAACTCGTCTGCATCCATCCGGGCGACGCGATCCTTCAGACGTCGGCGTAGAGAAAGCGGAAACCGCCGATCCCGATGAGGCTGCCGCGCGGTCTGATCTGACAGCAACTAAACTGTCCCGAAACCCAACGGAGAACCGCGATGTCGAAGATGATCTACATAAATCTGCCGGTGACGGATCTCGCCGCCGCAACCCGCTTCTACGAGGCGATCGGGTGCGGGAAGAACGAGCAGTTCAGCGACCATCAGGCGTCGAGCATGGTCTGGTCCGACACGATCACGTTCCAGTTGCTCGCCAACGACTATTTCGCCACGTTCACGCCTAAGGAGGTCGCCGATGCCCATGCGACGAGCGAGGTGCTGCTTGCGCTGACGCGCGACAGCCGCGACGAAGTCGACGCCATCGTCGAGACGGCCGCCGCGACCGGCGGCAAGGCCGATATCCGCGAGCCGCAGGACATGGGCTGGCTCTACAACCGGGCTTTCGAGGACCCCGATGGCCACGTGTTCGAAGCGATATGGGCAGACATGGCGGCCGCGCCGGCCGACATGGAAGGGTAGCCGGCCGACCGGCTACATCGTCTATCGTCACGGACCCGATCAGGTCGTCGGAAACAGAGATGAACCATCGCACAGGATCGCGGCCCCGGCTCTTCGCCGCTCCCGGCCGAATCCGGTGATTCCGGCTCGATACAGCGTTCGGCGGGGTCTCTACCGCGCCGAGCCCGTGCTGGTCTCGCAAGCGCGCCGTTCGGATTGACGCCCACCCCTCGCCGGGGCCTGATTCCCGGCCTGTCGATCATGGCTCCCGGGCTGGATCAACCCTCCCACGCCGACCTCTCGACATAGATCGCCGCCATCGCCTCGATGCCGGCCTGGTCTTCGAGATCGAACCTGCCGGCAATAGGGCTGTCGAGGTCGAGGACGCCGAAGACGTGGCCCCGGCGGATCAACGGCACCACCAGTTCGGAGCGGGACTCCGCGTCGCAGGCGATATGACCGGGAAAGGCATTGACGTCCTCGACGAGCACGGACGTGCCGCGCGCGACCGCGGTTCCGCAAACGCCGCGCCCGACGGCGATCCGCACGCAGGCAGGCTTGCCCTGGAACGGCCCGAGAAGAAGCTGGTCGGGGGACTGGAGAAAATAGAAGCCGGCCCAGTTCAGCTGCGGCATCGTGTGGAAGATCAGCGCGCAGGTGTTCGCGGCGTTGGCGACGGGGTCGCTCTCGCCGTCCAGAAGCGCGCTCAGCTGCCCGCGGAGCTGGCGGTGGAAATCCGCCTTCGTCTCGCCGGCGATCGGAGATATCGCGAACATTGCCCTTACCAGTTCGAAACTCGTCCGCCTCGCCCCCATCGCTGGAAGCCGGCAGACCGTTTGCCAGTGTCGCTGGTGTAGCAGGGCAAAGCCGGCACCGCTACGGACAAACCGGCAAACGCCGCGGGCCGTCCCGCCATGCCGGCAAGGGGAAATCCATGGCGTCCTCGCCGCCGAAGGGCCGTCGTGTTTC
Organism: Aquamicrobium sp.; assembly: GCA_035444225.1. Classification (GTDB taxonomy): domain Bacteria; phylum Pseudomonadota; class Alphaproteobacteria; order Rhizobiales; family Rhizobiaceae; genus Aerobium. The sequence continues at coordinate 8,080 of DAOMOI010000015.1, forward strand.
GGCGGTTTTCCACCTGATGTATTCCTCGACCTCGGATGACGGGCACTGATTCGTGCGAAGTGATCGCGACGGTGCACGCATGAGGGCGTCGTAGGGAACGTCGAGGAGGCCGAAGTCATGAAGAAGGTTGCCGCCATATTGGCGCTGCTGGTGGTCGCGCTTGCCGGAGCGGCGCTCTTGCTTCCGCTGGCGCTCGGCTCCGACACGCTGAGGGCTGCGCTCTCGCGCCAGCTCTCCGATGCCACGGACGCCGAAATATCCCTGCGCGGCCCGATCCGGTTCTCCATCGTGCCCGATTTCGGGATCGTTGCGGAGGATCTCGGCTATGTCTCCGGCGACGGCCTCGTGTCGGCCACGTCCGAGCGGCTGGTGGCGTCGGTCGGTCTGATGTCGCTGGCGTCGGATCAGATACGGATCACGGGCATCGAGTTGGCGGCGCCGCGCATCGTCCTTGCGCATGCGGGAGAGGCCGGCGCCGACGCGAAACCGGCGCGGGAAGGGGAAGGCGACGTCTTCAGGCTGGCGGCCGCGTACCTTCAAAGGCTCTCGTTCGACCGCATAGAGATCACCGATGGCGAGATCGCGGAAAACCGCGACGGGATCGTCCGGCCGGTGGCGAGCGGCGTGGACCTTCGCCTTTCCGTTCCCGGCATGGACGAGCCGGCCTCGCTCGTATTCTCGGGCACGGTGAACGATCGCAAGGTCGATCTGGTCGCCGACATCGGCTCGCTGCGCGACCTGCTGGATCGCCGGCCGGCCGAATTCTCGCTGTCCGCGACAATGGAGCGGCCGCCGCATCCGGCGCTGGCCGAAATAGGCGCCTCGGGCAGCGTCCAGCTCGCCGCGGACGGAAGCTATCGCATCGACGGGGGCGAGATCGACGGCAGCGGGCAGACGATGCGGCTCGACGCCAGCTACGTTCCCGGCGATCGTCCCTTCATCATGGCGCGCATCGGCGCGGGCATGCTGGATTATTCCGATCTGCGGCCGGCCGAGACCGCCGATGCCGGTGCGAGCGGCGCGCCGGATCGCGGCCCCGACCTTTCGGCGCTCCGGGATTTCGATGCCGATATCGAGCTGCGCGCCGACGCGCTGCGTGTCGGAGAGGCGGTCGCGAACGGCATCGTCATGCGGGCCGAGCTGCGGGACGGCAAGGTGAGCTCGACGCTGAATTCCCGGGAGATCGCCGGAGGCGCTCTGGCGGCCAGCATGAAGCTCGACGTCAATCCTGCAATGCCGGAGGCAAGCGGGTCCCTCGACCTCGCGTCGATCGATATCCAGCGTCTGATGACGCTCGCGGGACGGCAGGCGCCGGTCTCGGGGCGGCTGTCGTCGGACCTGCACTATGCCTTCATCGGGCTCGACGCCGGCGCGATCCGCGACTCGGTCAATGCGAAGGGCTCGGTGACGATCGAGGGCGGCGTCGTCGACGTGCCGCAGCTCGCGGACGTCGCGGGCTCCGGCGCGGGCCGCGTCGAGGCGCTCGACCTGAAGGCGCAGATCACGGACATCGACGCGCCCGTAGCGGTTTCGGGCACGGCCAGATGGAATGGAGAGCCGGTCGGGTTCGCCACCTCCTTCGCTCTGGCCGATCTCTTGTCCGGCGCGCCGGTCGCCGCGTCGGTCGATTTCAGGTCGGGACCGCTCGATGCCACGTTCTCGGGAACGCTCGCGCCGGAAGGCGGCGTGAAGGGCAAGGTCGATATCGCCGCGGCTTCGCTGAGCCGCGCTCTCGGCTGGTTCGGCCAGGACACCGGAACCCCGCTCGGCAGCTTTTCCTATTCCGGCCAGACCGCCGCCGGCAGCGACAGGCTGACCCTGAGCGAGGCGACCATCGTGCTCGACGACATCCACGCCAACGGCTCGGTCTCGGTCGCCATGGCGGGCAAGCCGATGATAGAGGCCGCGCTGTCCGTCGACACGCTGGATCTGGGCAAGCTGACCGGCGGCGCGGGCACGGGCGGGCAATCCGGCGCCGCGTCGGGGCCCGCGGCCATAGATCTCGCCCTGTTGCGCCAGCTCGATGCCGACATACGCCTCGACGCCAGGCAGATCGGATTTGGTGAGGTCAAGGCTGGTCCGGCCAGCGCGACCCTGACCATCAAGAACGGCATCGCCCAGCTCGTCGTGCCGCAGGCGGGGTTCTACGGCGGCACGGTCACCGCGAACGTGACCGCGGACGGCGGAGGGGAGATACCGGCGGTCGAGTTCGCCGCGCGCCTCGACGGGGTCGGCGCCTTGCCGCTGCTGACCGACGCCGCCGGCTTCCAGCGCCTCGAGGGCAGGTTGACCGCCGAGGTGGCGGTCAAGGGCTCGGGGGCCGACAGCGCCGCGCTCGCCCGCACGCTCGGCGGCAAGGCCGCTATCGTCTTTTCCGACGGCGCGCTGCGCGGCATCGACGTGGCGAAGCTCGTCAACAACGTCCAGTCGCTGATCCGCAGCGGTTACAGCGAGGAATCATCGGGAAAGACGGAGTTCACGGAGCTTTCCGCTTCTCTCGACATCAAGGACGGCATCGCCCGGACCGGCGATCTGCGGCTGCTCGGCCCGTTCGTGCGCATGAGCGGCGAAGGCAGCATCGATCTCGCGCAGCAGACGATCAGCATGCGCCTCGATCCGCGCGTGGTCGGGTCGCTGAACGGGCAGGGCGGCGATTTCGACGTGTCGGGACTCGGCATGCCGATCATCGTCGAGGGCGCCCTTTCCGGCCCCAGGATCTATCCCGACATCTCCGGCATTCTGGCCAACCCGCAGCAGGCGCTGCAAACGCTCTCCCGGCTGGGCGGCAGCGTCGGCGAACTCGCCACCGGCGTGTCCGGCGCGGCCGATCTGATAAAAGACAAGATCGGCGCCGATCCCGGCTCGGTGGCGGACGGCGTCGTGTCCGGGCTGGTCGAGCATCTCGGCGGCGGACAGGCGGGCGGTGGCGCGGAGGGCGGCCTGCCCGACAATCGCGATCTTGTCGGCTCCCTCCTTCAGGGCGTGCTTGGCCGGCAGGCTCCCCGGCCGGACCGGCAGATCGTGCAGCCTGCGGACATCTCGCCCGAAGGGGGTGCGGAAGTCCCGGCGGCCGTTTCCGACGGGGAAATCTTCGTCGTCCTGCCTGACGAGAACGCACCGATTCCGACCCCCAATCCCCTGCGCATGGCGGAAGCCGCTCCGCCCCCGGAGCCGGAAGCGGCGGGAGTCCTGGCTGACGAGGTCATCGACGAAATCGTGCCCCATGTCATTCCGGAGGGGGATGAAGAGCGCGCAAGCGACCTGATCAAGGGACTTATCGAACGGATTGGAAGATAGAGCCGTAGCGAATGCGTTTGCGGGTGGCAGAAGGCTGCCTTTGCCGGCCGCCTGAGACGCCACCGGTCCTTGTGGACCGGGCAGGCTGCCGTGTGGCGGCCGTGCTTCAGCCAAACATCAGCTCGACACGATCTGCCAGAAACCTGGTGCAGACGAACTGGATCGGCTGGCCTTCGGGGTCGACGTCGACCGCACGGCTGATCAGGATGATCGCGTCGGGCGCACAGCTCAGGAGTTCGGCGTCATCGGCCGAAACACGTTCGGCCGTGATCCGCGTCTCCGCGCGCCTGTAGTCGGACAGTCCGCTGCGGCGCAGGGCCTCGGTGATCGAGCCTGTCTCCGCATAGGCTTCGATGATGTCAGGAAAGCGCTCCGCCGAGAACCATGAGGTCGAGCGCGACATCGGCACGCGATCCGCCACGGAAAGGCGGTCCAGCCTGTGCAAGGGCGCGCCGACCGCGCATTTCAGCCGTGCGGAAATCGCGTCGTCCGCCGGCACCAGCGCGGAGCGGACGATGCGCCCGGCGGGCTCCAGCGATTGCCGGACCATGTTCTCGGAAAACCGTGTCCGGGCGCCGATGGGATAGAGCACGCGCCGGGGGCGCCGGTGCACGAACGTTCCCTTGCCGCGCTCGGCCTTCAGGATGCCTTCGTCCGACAGGGACGCGATGGCGCGCCGCACCGTATGGCGGTTCACGCCATAGCGGGCGGCCAGCACCGTCTCCGGCGGCACGATCTCGGAGATGTCGCCCTCGGCGATCCGGCTCCGCAGATCGTCGGCCACCCTGCGCCATCGGGAGACGCCGTCCCCCCACGATGAGAAATCGACGGTGCCGTTCCTGCTTGTCATCCGGGTGTCACGCAATGCGAGGTAAGAGTCGAACATCAGATATAGATGTCTATACAATTAGACAAGCAGGAAATCATGTCGACCGGAATCAACGAAGCATCGACGCGGAAGGCGGCACTCGACGCCCTGGCGGGCGCCGACGGCGCCAGCCTGTCCGCCCGCTATGAGGGGCTGGCCGACCGCCTGCCGAAAGCCGCGCCGCTGCGCGGGCCCGAGATCGGCATGGTGATGCTGCGCGGGCGCATGGGTGGCGGCGGCGGATTGTTCAACCTCGGCGAGGCGACCGTCACCCGGGCGACCGTGCGGCTGGAAAGCGGCGAGGTCGGCCACGCCGTGGTGCTCGGCCGCGACCCGGCCAAGGCCCGCATCGTCGCGCATCTCGACGCCTTGTTCCAGCGTCCTGACTGGGGCCGCCGCATCGAGGCCGAGTTCGTCCGGCCGGCGATCGCCGAGGCGGCCGAGCGCCGGCGCCGCCACGTCGAGGAGACGCAGGCGACGCGGGTGGACTTCTTCACTCTGGCGCGCGGAGAAGATTGATGACGACGGTTTTCGAGGGCGGTTTCACCGAGCCCGTTTTCGGCGCGCAATCGGCGTTCCGGCTGCTGATGGAGGCCATGGCCAATCCGGGGCGGGTCGTCGAACTTGGCGTCGAGGTTTGCGGTCCGGCACCTCTGGACAACGCGGCGGCGACGGTGCTGGCGGCGCTCGCCGACTATGACACGCCGGTATGGTTCGAGGACGAGGTGGTCGACGCGGCCGCCGCCTGGCTCGGTTTCCACACCGGCGCGACGCGCGTCTTCGATCCGTCGGCGTGCGCTTTCGCGGTGCTCACGGCCGGCAGCCCGGTCGAGGGCTGGGCCCTGTTTCCGGCGGGAAGCTCTTCCTATCCCGACCGTTCGGCAACGCTGATCCTGCCGGTCGCGGCCCTTCGAGGCGGCGCACCGCTGGTCCTGCGGGGCCCGGGCATCGAGACCGAGGCACTGCTTGCGCCGGCGGGCCTGCCCGCGGGCTTCCTCGACGCGATGGCTGCGAACCGGGCCGCGTTCCCGCTCGGCTTCGACCTCGTCCTCGTCTGCGGCGGCGATGTCGCGGCGCTTCCCCGCACCACGCGCATCGCGGAGGCCTGACCCATGTATGTGGCCGTAAAGGGCGGCGAAGCCGCGATCGCCAACGCGCACCGGCTGATGGCGGACCGCCGCCGGGGCGACCGAAACGTGCCGGCGCTGACGACCGAGCAGATCGTCGGCCAGCTCTCGCTGGCGGTGGACCGCGTCATGGCGGAAGGCTCGCTCTACGATCCCGGACTGGCGGCGATGGCCGTCCGGCAGGCGCGCGGCGACCTGATCGAGGCGATCTTCCTGCTGCGCGCCTATCGCACCACGCTGCCGCGCTTCGGCAATGCGGTGCCGCTCGACACGGCCGCGATGCGCATCGAGCGCCGCGTGTCGGCGACCTACAAGGACATACCCGGCGGACAGCTGCTCGGCCCGACCTTCGACTACACGCATCGGCTCATCGACCCGGCGATGGCGGGCGACGAGAAGGTGGAAGAGCCCGAGAGGCGCGTGGACGCCGCCGACGAGGCATGCCCGCGCGTCAGCGACATCCTCGACGGTGAGGGGCTCATCGAGCCGGACCTGCCGGGCGATGAGGAGCCCGCGGACCTGACGCGCGAGGCGACGAGCTATCCGGTCGGGCGCGATCTGCGGCTTCAGGCGCTGGCGCGCGGCGACGAGGGTTTCCTGCTGGCGCTCGGCTATTCCACCCAGCGCGGCTATGGCCGCACCCACCCCTTCGTCGGCGAGATCCGCATCGGCATGGTCGATGTCGAGGTGGAGGTCCCCGAGCTCGGCTTCGCAATCCGCATCGGCGAGGTGCGCGTCACCGAGTGCCAGATGGTGTCGCAGTTCAAGGGCGGGGCCGGCACGCCACCCCGCTTCACGCGCGGCTACGGCCTCGTCTTCGGCCAGTCCGAGCGCAAGGCCATGGCGGTGAGCCTCGTTGACCGCGCGTTGCGCGCCGACGAGTTCGACGAGCAGCGGGCAGCGCCCGCGCAGGACGAGGAGTTCGTGCTGGAGCATTGCGACAACGTCCAGGCGACGGGCTTCGTCGAGCATCTCAAGCTGCCCCACTATGTCGACTTCCAGGCGGAGCTAGACCTGCTGCGCACGCTGCGGCGCGAGGCTGCGCAAGCCCGCGAATTCAACGAGGCCGCCGAATGAACGCGCTTCCCGAATACAACTTCGCCTATCTCGACGAGCAGACGAAGCGGATGATCCGCCGCGCCATCCTCAAGGCGATCGCCATTCCCGGCTACCAGGTGCCGTTCGCCTCGCGCGAGATGCCGATGCCCTATGGATGGGGGACCGGCGGCGTCCAGGTGACCGCCTCGATCCTCGGTCCCGACGACGTGCTCAAGGTCATCGACCAGGGCGCCGACGACACCACCAACGCCGTCTCCATCCGCGCCTTCTTCGCCCGGGTGGCCCGCGTCGCGACGACCACGCGCACGAGCGAGGCCACCATCATCCAGACGCGCCACCGCATCCCGGAGACGCCGATGACGGCGGGCCAGATCATCGTCTACCAGGTGCCGATCCCCGAGCCGCTGCGCTTCCTCGAGCCGCGCGAGACCGAGACGCGCATCATGCACGGGCTGGAGGAATACGGCATCGTCCAGGTCAAGCTCTATGAGGACATCGCCCAGCACGGCCATATCGCCACCACCTACGCCTACCCGGTCAAGGTCGAGGGGCGCTACGTGATGGACCCGTCGCCGATCCCCAAATTCGACAATCCCAAGATGCATCGCTCGCCCGCGCTGCAATTGTTCGGGGCGGGCCGCGAGAAGCGCATCTATGCGCTGCCGCCCTTCACGGACGTCGTCAGCCTCGATTTCGAGGACCATCCCTTCACGGTGCAGCGCTTCACGTCGCGCTGCGCGCTGTGCGATGCGGCGGGCGTCTATCTCGACGAGGTGGTGACCGACGACCGCGGCGGACGCATGTTCGTCTGCTCGGATACCGACCATTGCGAGACGCGCCGCGCCCAGGGGCATGTCGGCCCCGGCCTGCCGCAGGAAACGCTGGAGGCGGCGGAATGAGCGACCCCATCCTCTCGGTCCGCGACCTCGAGCGCCGCTACGGCGACTTCGTCGGCTGCACCGACATCTCGTTCGATCTGTGGCCCGGCGAGGTCATCGCCATCGTCGGCGAATCCGGCTCCGGCAAGACCACGCTCTTGAATTGCATCTCGGCGCGGATGGAGCGCAGTTCGGGCGAGATCCGCTACCGCATGCGCGACGGCCGCTTCCCCGACCTCGCCGAGCTCGGCGAGGCCGAAAGGCGCTTCCTGATGCGCACCGACTGGGGCTTCGTGCACCAGAACCCCGCCGACGGCCTGCGCATGCGCGTCTCGGCCGGGGCGAATGTCGGCGAGCGTCTCATGGCCGTCGGTCAGCGCCACTATGGCGACATCCGCCGCACGGCGAGCGACTGGCTGGAGCGCGTCGAGATCGCGGCCGGCCGCATCGACGACAAGCCGGTGACCTTCTCCGGCGGCATGCGCCAGCGCTTGCAGATCGCGCGCAACCTCGTCACCCATCCGCGCCTGATCTTCATGGACGAGCCGACGGGCGGGCTGGACGTTTCGGTGCAGGCGCGCGTGCTCG
>DAOMOI010000016.1:0-10239 GCA_035444225.1 Aquamicrobium sp.
CGCTGGGCGGGATGCTGGCGATCTACCGCATCATCCACTCGCCGTTCGGGCAGGTGCTGAAGGCGATCCGCGAGAACGAGCCGCGCGCCGTCTCATTGGGCTACCGGGTCAACCGCTACAAGCTCGCCACCTTCGTCCTGTCGGCGGCGTTGGCCGGGCTTGCCGGCGCGACCAAGGCGATCGTGTTCCAGCTCGCCTCGCTGACCGACGTGCACTGGTCGATGTCGGGCGAGGTGGTGCTGATGACGCTGATCGGCGGCATGGGCACGGTGTTCGGGCCCCTCGTCGGCGCGGCCGTCATCGTCACCATGCAGAACTACCTCGCCACCATGGGCGCATGGGTCACCATCATCCAGGGCGCCATCTTCGTCATCTGCGTGCTGCTCTTCCGGGAAGGCATCATCGGCGTCATCAGCAAGTGGATCAAAAAGCCGCTGTGACGGGGCTGAAAACGAAACGGACCACGAAGCAAGGATCAATCGCATGACCTCCGAGAGAAAGCGTTCCGAGAAGTTCGAAAGAGGGTTGAAGACGAGGCGGGAAGTCCTCGGCGCAGAGTATGTCGACAGGAGCGTCGGCGCGGCCACGGATTTCAACTGGCCGATGCAGCAGCTCGTCACCGAATATTGCTGGGACGAGATCTGGAACCGGCCCGGCCTCGACCGCCGCAGCCGCTCCATCCTCAATCTCGGCATGATCGCGGCGTTGAACCGCCCGCACGAGCTGAAGCTGCATGTGCGCGGCGCGCTGAACAACGGGCTCAGCCGCGAGGAGATCCGCGAGATCCTGCTTCAGATCGCGATCTATTGCGGCGTCCCGGCGGCAATCGACAGCTTCCGCGTCGCCCAGTCCGTCTTCGACGAGATCGACGGCAAGGCCTGAAGGAACCCGCCATGTCCAGCCAGATCGGGTTCATAGGACTTGGGCGCATGGGGCTGCCCATGGCGGAAAACCTCGTCCGCGCCGGCTTTCGCGTCGTCGGCTTCGACATGAGCGAGGCCGCTCGCGCCGCGTTCCTCGAAAAGGGCGGCGAGGTCGGAGGCACCGTCGCCGAGGTGGCGGGGGAGGCCGACCTTCTCGTCACCATGCTGCCCAACGGCCAGATCGTGCGGTCGGCGCTTCTCGACGAGCCGGGCTTCGCGCTTGGTCTGCGCCCCGGCTCGGTCGTCATCGACATGAGCTCGTCGGCCCCGACGCAGACGGCGTCGCTGGCCGAGGCGCTTTCCTCCCGCGGCGTCACCCTGATCGACGCGCCGGTTTCGGGCGGGGTCGCCAAGGCCGTGGACGGCACGCTCGCCATCCTCGTCGGCGGCGAGGCGGACGCGGTCGAGCGCGTCAGGCCGGTGCTCGGCGCCATGGGCGCGTCGATCATCCACACCGGCGCGACCGGCTCGGCCCATTGCATGAAGGCGCTGAACAATTTCGTTTCCGCCGCGGGGCTCGTCGCCGTCAGCGAGGCGCTGCATGTCGGCGCGCGGTTCGGCCTGAAGCCGGAGACGATCGTGGAGGCGCTCAACGCCTCCACCGGCCGCAACAACACCACGGAGCGCAAGGCGCTGCCGTTCATGGTGTCCGAGGCCTACAATTCCGGCTTCGCCATGAACCTGATGGCCAAGGACATCGGCATCGCCGCCGACCTTGCCGCCGATCTCGGCCTCGACATGGCCGAGCTGGCGCTGATGGCGAGGCTGTGGCGCGAGGCTTCGCAGGTGCTCGGGCCCGACGCCGACCATACGGCCATGCACCGTTTCGTCGGCGAAAAGGCGGGTGGATAGCCCCTATCGCGACGGCGGCAGGTGCAGCGCCGCCACCCGGCCCCGGTCGGCTTCGCGCGGGGCGGGGTAGCGCAGCAGCACCTCCGGGTCGTGCCCCGGCACGATCCGCGCGGCGTCGCCGCCGATCTCGCGCACCCGCCTGAAGCCGGCGGCCATCGCGCCGACATGATCGACGATGCCGAACAGGCGGTCCCGCTCGAAGCTCTCGTAATAATGCGCGGCGTCGGAAGCGACGACGACCGGCCCGCGCGCCGTCGCCACGCGCACGAATTGCAGCCCGCGCGAATGGCCGCCGACCTTGAACAATTCGATGCCCGGCATGAGGGCGGCGTCACCGTCGTGGAAGACGACGCGCTCGCCATAGACGGCGCGCACCATCTCGACCACGTCCTCGACCTCGAACGGCGCGCGGATGGCGGCATGGCCCATGTCGCGCCCCGTGGCGAAGGCCATCTCGTCGTCCTGGAGATGGAACCGCGCATTGGGGAACAGCGAGAAATTGCCGGCGTGGTCGTAGTGCAGGTGGGTGACGATCACGTCCTCGACCGCCACCGGATCGACGCCGATGCGCGAAAACAGGTCGTTGGGATGCTCGAGGAAGACACGGCCGCGCTTCGTCGCGGTCTCGGGCGTGAAGCCGGTGTCGATGACGATCGCCCTGCCGTCCTCGCCGACCGCGACCCAGATGAAATAGGCCATGTCGATATCGCCCTCGTGGGGATCGGCCGTCAGGAAGACGTCGGCGCGCTTGCGGCCGTTGAGCTCGGCATATTTGAGGGCGTAGAGACGGAACATGGGGCCTGCCGGTATCTGGTGCATGGGAGGAGGGGCCGACTGTTTCGTCTCGGGCCGCGTGCGTCAAGCACCGACTGCCCGGTCGCGGCCGTCCGGCGCCAGCTCCGCCTCCAGCCGCGCGATTTCCAGCCGCGCCGTCCTGCCCGGCAGGCGGCAGATGACGAGGTTGCGGATCGCCCATTCGTCGGAAAGCTCGACGATGCCGACGCCGAGCGGCGTCTGCGGCGAGGCGGCGATGCTGGCGGGCACGACGGCGACGCCGGCATTGGCCGCCACCACGCGGGCGATGCTGTCGAAGCTCCTGAGCCTGATGCGCGACTTCATGGCGCGGCCGAGCCTTGCCGCCTGCGCTTGCAGGTATTTCTCTATCGCCGCGTCCTCGTTCAGGCTGGCGAAGGGTTCGGCGACGATCTCGGCGAAGGCGACCCGCTTCCGGCCCGAGAGGCGATGGCCCGCGGGGACCAGGAGCACGAGGCGGTCGGTGCGGAACGGCGTCACGTGCAGCCCGTCGAGATTGGCGGTGCCGGCGACCACGCCCATGTCGGCCTTTCCGGCGCGCACGGCGTTGACGATGTCGTCAGAGAGCGCCTCGCCGATGGTGAGATCGACATCCGGGTAGCGCACGAGGAAGCGCGCCAGGATCTCGGGCAGGAAGGACGACATCGCGTTGGAGTTGGTCAGGAGATGGACCGAGCCGGCGAGCCGGTCGCGCCACGCCGCCACCGCGCCCTCCAGCCGCTCGGTCTGCATCAGCACGGCGCGGGCGAGTTCCGCGAATTCCCGGCCCGCGGGGGTAAGCTCGCTGCCGCGCGCCTTGCGCACGAACAGGGGCGCCCGCGTCTCCCGCTCCAGCGCCTTCATCCGTTCCGACAGGGCCGAGACGGAGATGTTGGCCTTGCGCGCGCCTTCGGAGAAGCTGCCGGCGGCGACGGCGTTCAGGAACAGGCGCAGGTCGGTCAGGTCGTAATGCACGAGGGTTCTCCTTTACCGAAGGCTCTCTTCGACTCTTAGCGAATGACGATCGCTCGCGTCTATGTCAGGATTGGTGACGACGCGGAGAAACGGAGCGGACATGAGTGAAAACTTGAGTGACTGGATCGGCAGGACGACGACTGCCGCCGACTATCTGGCCGCGTCGCCGGCGCAGCGGCTCGCGGCGACGCTGGACAAGGAGCCGCGCCCGCTCGCGGACGGCGCCGCCCTTCCCGCGCTGGCGCACTGGCTCTATTTCCTGCCGATGGAGCGCCAGTCGGCCCTCGGCCCCGACGGCCACGCGCGGCGCGGCGGCTTCCTGCCGCCGGTCCACCATCTGCCGCGGCGGATGTGGGCGGGCGGCCGGCTCGAATTCCTGACGCCGCTGCGGGTGGGAGCCCATGTCGAGCGGCTCTCGACGATAAAGTCGGTGAAGGAGAAGGCCGGAAGGAGCGGCGCGCTGGTGTTCGTCACCGTCGAGCACCGGGTGTCCGAGCGCGGCGGCGAACCTGCCGTGATCGAGGAGCACGACATCGTCTATCGCGAGGCGCGGCCGGCCGATCCTTCCGCCGACTATCCGCGCGTGCCGGACACGCAGCCGGCGTGGAGCCGCGAGATCGTGCCGGACGAGGTGATGCTGTTTCGCTATTCCGCGCTGACCTTCAACGGCCACCGCATCCATTACGACCGGCCCTATGTGGTCGAGGAGGAATCCTATCCCGGCCTCGTCGTCCACGGACCGCTGATGGCCACCTTCCTGACCGACCTTCTGGAGACGAGCGCGGCTGCGCCGCTGCGCCGGTTCGCGTTCCGCTCGATGTCGCCGATGTTCGCCGGCGGCACGCTGTCGGTCAACGCGACGGCGCCCGACGGCGAGGGCCGGTCCAGCCTCTGGATCGCCACGGAAGGCGACCGGCTGGTGATGGAGGCGCAGGCATGGCTGTGACGGCGCGCCCGCTCGACGGCGTCACCGTCGTTTCGCTGGAGCAGGCCATCGCCGCTCCCTACTGCACCCGGCTGCTGGCCGATCTCGGCGCCCGGGTCATCAAGATCGAGCGCCCCGGCACCGGCGATTTCGCCCGCGCCTACGACACGCGGGCCAACGGGCTGGCGAGCCATTTCGTCTGGTGCAACCGCTCCAAGGAAAGCGTCGCCCTCGACCTGAAGAAGCCCGGGGCCGTGGACGCGGTGAAGGCGCTGCTGCGCACGGCCGACGTGTTCGTGCAGAACCTCGCGCCGGGCGCGGCCGGGCGCATGGGGCTGGGCGGGGAGGACCTGCGCGTCCTCAATCCGCAGCTGATCGTCTGCAACATCTCGGGCTACGGCGCCGGCGGGGCATGGTCGGACCGCAAGGCCTACGACCTGCTGATCCAGGCGGAGGCGGGGTTCCTGTCGATCACCGGCCCGCGCGACGAGCCGGCCAAGGCGGGGATTTCCATCGCCGACATTTCCGCCGGCGTGTCCGCGGCCAACGCGATCCTCGCCGCCCTCGTCCTGCGCGCGCGCACCCATGAGGGCACGACGCTCGACATCTCCATGCTGGAGACGATGGCGGAATGGATGGGCTATCCGCTCTACTACGCCTATGAGGGCGCGCCGCCGCCGCCGCGGGCGGGAGCCGGCCACGCCACGATCTATCCCTATGGCCCGTACCGCACGGCCGACGGAACGGTGCTGTTCGGGCTTCAGAACGACCGCGAGTGGAAGGCGTTCGCATCGCTGGTGCTGCTTCGCCCGGACATGGCCGGGGACGAGCGCTTCGCCGGCAATCACGGCCGCAACGCGCACCGCGACGTCATCGAGCCCGTCATCGTCGAGACGTTTGCCCGGTTGGGCACGCAGGAGGCGATCGCGCGGCTGGAAAGCGCCGGCATCGGCACGGCGCGGGTCAACGAGATGGCCGATGTCTGGGACCATCCGCAACTGCGCGAGCGCGGGCGCTGGACGACGATCGGCTCGCCGGCGGGCGAGTTGAAGGCGCTGCGCCCGATCTCCGGGGAAGCGTGGGAGCCGCGCATGGACCCGGTTCCGGCGCTGGGGGCGGACACGGCCAGGGTGCTGGCCGGGATCGGCCTGTCGCCGGTGGAAATCGAGCGCATCTCCACATGAGCGCGCGACGGTCTGGCATGGCCCTTGCCTCGTCCCGTATGGAAAGGAATCGATCTTGAGCGAGAATCTCACCGAGCCGCTGGCGCGCTTCGCGGCGCAGCTGCGCTATGAAGACCTGCCCGCGGCGGTCGTGCATCAGGCCGGCCGCTTCTTCCTCGACGCCGTCGGCTGCGCCATCGCCGCCTCGCGGGAGGACGGGCGCAAGGCGTCGCTCGCCCGCGCGGCGGCGGACGGGTTCGCCGCCGCCGGCGATGCCAGCGTGATCGGCGGGGCGACCACGACGCCCGCCGTCGCCGCGCTCTGCAACGGCATGCTCGTCAACGCCACCGACAATGACGACACGCACAAGCGCGCGCTGGCGCATATCGGCTCGGTCGTCATGCCGGCCGCGCTGGCGACGGTCGAGGCGGTGAAGGGCGACGGGCGCGACCTCGTCTGCGCGCTGGTGGCGGGCTACGAGGTGACGGCGCGCGTCGGCATGGCGGTGATGCCGACGCATTACCGCTTCTGGCATTCCACCGCCACCAACGGCACCTTCGGCGCGGCCGCCGCCGCCGGCCGGGCGCTGAAGCTCGATCCGGCGCGGATGCGCGCGGCCTTCGGCTTCGCCGGCACGCAGGCGGCGGGGCTGAACACCTTCTTCGAGAGCGGCGACGACACCAAGAGCCTGCATCCCGGCAAGGCGGGGCTGAACGGCGTGCTCTCGGCGCAGATGGCGGCGCTCGGCCTCACCAGCCCGCCCGACATCTTCGGCCACCCCAAGGGCTATCTCGCCGCCTACAGCCTGGAGCCGAAGCCCGAGATGCTGTCGCGCGGGCTGGGGCAGGAATGGATGATCCTCGACAACGGCTTCAAATATTTCCCGTCGATTCTCGCCAGCCATTCGCCGATCGGCGCGGCGCTCGACATCGTCGCCCGCCACGCGCCCGCGCTGCGGGACATCGCCGCCGTGACCGTGAGGACCTATTCGACGGTGAAATCGCATTTCTCCAGCAAACTGGTCGATGCGACCATGGCGGCGCGGCTCTCCGTGCCCTATTGCGTCGCCGTCGCGCTGGTCGACGGCCAGGTCACCCAGCGCCAGTTCGACGCCGACCGCTATCGCGACGCCACCGTGCGCGGCGTCATGGACAAGGTCGAGATCGTCGCCGACGAGGAGCTGACGAAGCTCTACCCGGAAAAGTTCCCGGCGCAGGTGAGCGTGACCATGGCCGACGGCACTGTCCACTCGGCCGAGATGTATTATCCCAAGGGCGACCCCGGCAATCCGCTGAGCGACGAGGAGCTTCACGTCAAGTTCAGGGACAACGTCGCCGGCGTCCTCGACGACGGCGATGCGCAGGCGCTTCTCGACCTGATCGGGGACCTGCCGGGAAATCGCGACATGGCGGCGCTCGGCGCGCTGCTGCGCGAAGGCGGCTGAGGCGCGGGAGGACGGCGGCATGTGCGATTGCGCGGCGCGGCGCGGATATGGCTGGAAGGGCTGGCGATGCCTGCCCGAAGGGGAGCCCCTTCTCGTGCCCGCCGGCGAATGGGTCGATCTCTCGCACCCGCTCGGCGCGGAAACGCCGCGCGTGCCGTCCTTTCCCGCCCCCGTCTTCGAGCGCGTGCGCAGCCTGCCGCACGACCAGCTCAACGTCACGCGCATGGAGATGGTCGTCCATATCGGCACCCATGTCGATTCCCCGAGCCACTTCTTCCTCGATGCGCCGGCGCTGGACGCGGTGCCGCTGGCACGCCTCGGCGGGCGCGGCATCGTCTGGCATGTCGAGCCGGGCGTCGCCGGGCTGGTCGAGGCCCGGCATCTCGAAGGGCTGGAAGGCCGCCTGCGCGCCGGCGACATCCTGATCCTCGACACGGGATGGCACATGTTCGCCGGCTCGACGAAATATGACGACGAGCATCCGGCGCTGTCGCTCGACGCCGCCGACTGGATCGTCGCGCACGACGTCAAGATGATCGCCCTCGACGTTCCGACGCCCGACCTGCCGGTGGCGAAACGGCCGCCGTCGTTCGACTACCCGATCCACCGCCGGCTGCTGTCGCACGGGGTCATGATCGCCGAGCACCTGACGAACCTGTCCTCTCTCAGGGGCATGGAGGTGGAGGTGTTCTGCGGCGCGCTGAACATCGAGGGCGGCGACGGCGCGCCCGCCCGCATCGTCGCGCGGCCGGTGGAGCCGGCGTGAGGCTCTGGCGCGGATCGGCGTCCTTTGGCACAACGCTTGCGTGATCGTGATCGTCTGCACGACGACGATCCGTGGGTTATGCCATGTCCGGGCGCGCAGCCGCGCGCCGAGAAGGAAGGAGAAGTCGATTGACGGAGAACGTTCGTCGCGTCCTGCGCCGGGACCCGAACCCTTACATCATGCGGGAGATGGCCCTTCGCGGCGTCACCGCGCGCAACCGCATCATGTTCTCGCCCATGTGCCAGTACAGCGCCACCGACGGCGTCCCCGACGACTGGCATCTCGTCCATCTCGGCGCGCGCGCTGTCGGCGGCGCGGGCATCGTGTTCACGGAAGCGACACATATCGAGCCGCGCGGGCGCATCACGCCCTGGTGCCTCGGCCTGTGGAACGACGCGCAGGCCGCAGCCTTCGCCCGCATCGTCCGCTTCGTCGAAAACCAGGGCGCGGTGCCGGGCATCCAACTCGGCCATGCCGGGCGCAAGGCGAGCACGGCGCAGCCATGGAAGGGAGGCGCGTCGCTCTCGCCTGAAGAGGGCGGCTGGGAGACCGTCGGCCCGAGCGCGCTTCCCTTCGCCGAGGGCTATGCGCCGCCGCGCGAGATGACGTTGCAGAACATCGCCGAGGTGACGCGGGCGGTGGCGGCCTCGGCCGCGCTCGCCCGCAAGGCGGGGTTCAGGATCATCGAGATTCACGCCGCCCACGGCTATCTCCTCAACCAGTTCCTGTCGCCGCTGAGCAACCGCCGCACCGACCGCTACGGCGGCAGCTTCGACAACCGGATCCGGCTGCTGCGCGAGTGGATCGAGGCGGTGCGGTCCGAATGGCCGGACGAGCTGCCGCTGTTCGTGCGCCTGAGCGTTTCCGAATGGGTCGAGGGCGGCTGGGACGTCGAGGACAGCGTCAGGCTCGCCCGCGTCCTCAAGGCGGACGGCCATGTCGATCTGATCGACTGCTCCTCGGGCGGCAACGATCCGCGCCAGAAGATCGCGGTCCATCCCGGCTATCAGTTGCCGCTCTCGCAGGCCGTCCGCAACGGGGCCGGCATCGCGACCGGCGCGGTCGGTCTCCTGCACAGCCCGGACCTGTGCGAGCAGGTGCTGGCCAACGGCCAGGCCGACCTCGTCATCCTCGGCAGGGCGCTGATGGCCGAGCCCTACTGGCCGCTCCAGGCGGCGAAGCGGCTCGGCGCGACGGCGACCTGGCCGGTCCAGTACGAACGCTCGAACATCTATTACTGAGCGGGCGGCGGTTTCCACCTCAAGACGGGACGTTTCCTTCATGAATGGTTTGAGCAAGGACGCGGCGGTCGCGGTCATCGGCGCGGGCGCGATGGGCGCCGGCATCGCGCAGGTCGCGGCGCAGGCGGGGCACGACGTGCTCCTGTTCGACGCCGCCGGGGGCGCGGCGGAGAAGGGCCGCGCCTCGGTCCTCGCCGGCCTCGACCGGCAGGTGGAGAAGGGACGGCTCGCGGCCGACGAGCGCGCGGCGATCGCGGCGCGGCTTGCCATCGCGCCGTCGCTCGATGCGCTCGGGCGCGCGCGCCTCGTCGTCGAGGCGATCGTCGAGAGGCTGGATGTCAAGCGGCAGGTGTTCGCGGCGCTCGAGGATGTCGTGGCCGCCGACGCCATCCTCGCCACCAACACCTCGTCGCTGTCGGTGACGGCGATCGCCGCCGGCCTGAGGCATCCGGGACGGGTCGCCGGCCTGCACTTCTTCAATCCCGCCCCGGTGATGAAGCTGGTCGAGGTCGTCGCCGGCCTCGCCTCGGACAGGGCCGTGCTCGACACGCTTCATGCGACGGCGCGCGACTGGGGCAAGACGCCGGTTCACGCAACCTCGACGCCGGGCTTCATCGTCAATCGCGTGGCGAGGCCGTTCTATGCGGAGGGCCTGCGGCTTCTGGAGGAGGGAGCAGCCGATCCCGCCACCATCGACGCGGTGATGCGCGAGGCCGGCGGCTTCCGCATGGGCCCGTTCGAGCTGATGGACCTGATCGGTCACGACGTGAACGCCGCCGTCACCCGCTCGGTCTTCGACGCCTATTTCGGCGACCCGCGCTACCGGCCGTCGCTGACCCAGCAGGAGCTGGTGGCGGCGGGTTGGCTCGGCCGCAAGAGCGGGCGGGGCTTCTACGATTATGCCGCCGGCGCCGCCCGGCCCGAACCGGCTACCGCGCCGGCCGCTCCCGCGCCCCGCGAGGTCACGGTCGAGGGCGACCTCGGCCCGGCGGAGCCGCTGGCCGCCGCGCTCGCGGCCGCCGGGGTGACCGTCTCGCGCCGGGAAGGGGAGGGTGGCTATATTCTGGCCGACGGGGTTCGCCTCGCGCCCGGCGACGGGCGCACCGCCACCGCGCGCGTCGCCGCCGGCGAGCCGGCCGACCTCGTCCTGTTCGACCT
>DAOMOI010000016.1:10249-15483 GCA_035444225.1 Aquamicrobium sp.
TGGCGCTGGACTACCGCGCCGCCGCGCGCATCGCGATCGCCGGGCCGGATCAGGGGTCGGACGAAGCGCTGGCCGCGGCGGCCGGCGTTTTCCAGGCGCTCGGAAATGCGGTCAGCGTGATCGACGATGTGCCCGGCCTGATCGTGCTGCGCACGCTGGCGATGCTCGCCAACGAAGCCGCCGACGCGGTGATGCAGCGCGTCGCCTCGCCCGGCGACATCGACAGGGCGATGACGCTCGGCGTGAACTATCCGCGCGGGCCGCTCGGCTGGGCGGACGCGGTCGGCCCCGCGCGCATCCTGGCCACGCTGGAAGCCTTGCAGGCGGCCTATGGCGACGACCGCTACCGCGCCTCGCAGCTGCTTCGGCGCCGCGTGGCCGCCGGGCGCGCGCTCGGCGCGCAGGAGCCGGCGCGGGCGGGCGCGTGAATGCGCGCGTCCGATCCGGCGTCCGGCCGCATGCCGTCATGAACAACAGGCTTCTGGTTCTCCTGTCGCTGACTCTTCCGGTCGTCGTGATCTGGGGGCTGAACTTCGCGGTCATCCGCGTCGGCGTCACCAATGTCGGGCCGTTCATGCTCGGCGCCATGCGGTTCGCCGTGGCGTCGCTGCCGTTCCTGTTCTTCGTTCCGCGGCCGAAGGTGCCGTTCGCGTTCCTCCTCTGCTACGGAACCCTGTTCGGCTTCGCGCAGTTCGCCTTCCTGTTCGTCGGGATGAAGATCGGCCTGCCGACGGGCATCGCCTCGCTGCTGCTCCAGCTTCAGGCGGTCTTCACCCCGGCGCTGGCCTTCCTGCTGCTTCGCGAGCCGTTCAGCCGCTACACCGCCGCCGCCATGGCCATGAGCCTCGCCGGACTGGCCGCGATCCTGTCGAGCGCCGGGCACATCGAGGGCGGCGCCGTGCCGGTGCTGTTCGGCGTCGGTGCCGCCGCCTGCTGGGCGATGTCGAACGTGACGGTGCGCTTCGGCGTGCGAAAGGGATACGAGTACAGGCCGATCTCGCTGGTCGTCTGGGCGAGCCTCCTTCCGGTCGCGCCGTTCCTCGTCCTCGCCTGGGCGACGGGAGAGGTTTCGCCGGCGCTGTGGGACGGCATCGGCTCCGGCATCCTTTCGGCCATCTATCTCGGCGTGCTCGGCACGGTGGTCGGCTACATGCTGTGGGTGCGGGCGCTCTCCGCCTTCGACGCGGCGACCGTCGCCCCGTTCTCGCTGATGATCCCAGTCATCGGCCTGGCGGCGGGCTATCTCATCTTCGATGAGAGGCTGACCCCGGCCGAGGTGACCGGAAGCCTCCTGATCGTCGCCGGCGTCTTCATCCACGTGGTGGGGACCGCGCGCCGCGCGCCGCCGCCCCTGCCATAGATGCGGCCCGGGCGGGACCGCGCCCGCGACAGAATTTGCGGATCGTGTGTCCGCGCCGAGGACATCGATGCCTCGTCTGTATCGCCAGTACGAAAATGAATCTTGTTTTTCAGTGCCTTGATTATTTGGCACGTGCTTTGCTTGGTGAAGTCAGTTGCAGATATGGCAACGAATCTAGGGAGCCTGGGATGAGAAAGATTTCACGGACACTGTCAGTGGCGGCCTGCATGAGCGCGGCCGCCGTCGCCGGTTCGCATGCGCAGGAAATCTCGAGCGATGCCGTCACCATCGGCGCCATCGTCGATATGTCGGGCGTCTATTCGGCCAATGGCGGCCAGGGCGCCGTCGTCGGCGCGCAGATGGCCATCGAGGATTTCGGCGGCGAGGTGCTCGGCAAGCCGATCCGCCTTCTGTCGGCCAACTACCAGAACAAGGTCGACGTCACCAACACCATCGTGCGCGAATGGATCGACAACGAGGATGTCGACATGGTCATCGAGTCGACCGACTCCGCCTCGGCGCTGGCGATCCAGACGCTGGGGCAGGAGCGCGGCCGCCTGACCATCGCCGCCGGCTCGGCCACGACCGCGCTGACCAACGATGCCTGCACGCCGCTCGGCATCCACTACGTCTATGACACCTATGCGCTGGCGAACGGCACCGGCAACGCGATCCTGCGCGAGGGCGGCGACACCTGGTACTTCGTCACCGCCGACTACGCCTTCGGCCACTCGCTGGAGCGCGACACCGCCAACGCCGTCACCGAGGGCGGCGGCAAGGTGCTCGGCGCCGTGCGCCATCCGCTCTCCAGCGCCGACTTCTCGTCCTACCTGCTTCAGGCGCAGGCGTCCGGCGCCAAGGTGGTGGGCTTCGCCAATGCCGGCGCGGACTTCTCCACCTCGCTGAAGCAGGCGGCGGAGTTTGGCATCGTCGAGGCCGGCCAGCAGATCGCGGGCATGCTCGTCTTCCTCACCGACATCAAGGCGCTCGGCCTCGAGACGGCGCAGGGGCTGACCTTCACCACCGGCTTCTACTGGGACTACAACGACGAGACGCGTGAGTTCGCGGAGCGGTTCTATGCGAAGCACAACGCGATGCCGACGATGATCCATGCCGGCTTCTATTCCGCCGTCACCCATTACCTGAAGGCGATCGAGGCGACCGGCACGGACGATTCCGCCACCGTGCGCAAGTGGATGGGCGAGAACAAGATCAACGACTTCTTCGCCAAGGACGGCTACATCCGCGAGGACGGCCGCATGATCCACACCATGTATCTCGCGCAGGTGAAGTCGCCCGACCAGTCGACACGCGACTGGGATTTCGCCAACGTCCTCGCCGAGATCGCCGGCGACGACGCCTATGTGAAGCGCGAAAACAGCACCTGCCCGCTGCTGAAGAACTGATCGTCCTCCCGGGCGGGGCGGCGCGGGCATCCTGTTCGCGCCGCCCTTTTTCATTTACGGGCCGGTTCCGGGGCCGGCCGCCGTCGAGGGCTTGAGATGACCGACGTTTTCATCTGCGATTACATCCGCACGCCGATCGGCCGCTTCGGCGGCGCGCTGGCTCCGGTCCGGCCCGACGATCTCGGCGCGGTTCCCCTCAAGGCGCTGACGGCGCGCAACGCCGGCGTCGATTGGGCGGCGGTGGACGACGTCATCTATGGATGCGCGAACCAGGCGGGGGAGGACAACCGCAACGTGGCGCGCATGTCGCTGCTGCTCGCGGGCCTGCCGCTCGGGATTTCGGCAACGACGATCAACCGCCTTTGCGGCTCGGGCATGGACGCGGTGATCTCCGGCGCGCGCGCGATCCGGTGCGGCGAGGCCGAGCTGGTGGTGGCGGGCGGGGTCGAGTCGATGTCGCGGGCGCCCTTCGTGCTGCCCAAGGCGCAAACCCCCTTCTCGCGCAACGCCGAGATCCACGACACCACGATCGGCTGGCGCTTCGTCAATCCGGCGATGGAGGCGCGATACGGCGTCGACAGCATGCCGCAGACCGCCCAGAACGTCGCCGACGAGTTCAGCATAAGCCGCGAGGCGCAGGATGCCATGGCCCTGGCCTCGCAAGCCAAGGCCGCGGCGGCGCAGGCGAGCGGCAGGCTCGCGCGGGAAATCGCGCCGGTCGCCGTGCCCGCCCGCAAGGGCGACCCGGTCGTCGTCGATCGCGACGAGCATCCGCGCGAAACTTCGGCCGAGGCGCTGGCGAAGCTCAGGCCCCTGTTCCCGAACGGTTCGGTCACCGCCGGAAATTCCTCCGGCGTCAACGATGGCGCCGCGGCGCTGATCCTCGCTTCGGAGGCCGGCCTGACGCCGATCACCCGCGTGCTCGGCGGCGCAGCGGCGGGCGTTGAGCCGCGCATCATGGGCATCGGCCCGGCGCCCGCCTCGGAGAAGCTGATGGCGCGGCTGGGGCTGACGCAGGCGGATTTCGACGTGATCGAGCTGAACGAGGCATTCGCCAGCCAGGGCGTCGCCACCCTGCGCCGGCTCGGCATCGCCGAGGACGACCCGCGCGTGAACCCCAATGGCGGCGCCATCGCGCTCGGCCACCCGCTCGGCATGTCGGGGGCGCGCATCACCGGCACGGCCGCGCTCGAGCTGGCGCTCAACGGCGGCCGCCGCTCGCTGTCGACGATGTGCATCGGCGTGGGGCAGGGGATCGCCGTCGCGCTCGAGCGGGTCTAGATCGTTTCACAGTTTCACGGAAACGGTGAAACGACCCGGCGCTTTGTTTTTCCGCAGTTCAGGACGGAATTGCTCTAGCGGGCAGGGCTGTCCGCGCCGAGGTCACGTTCTGTCCGGCTATCGGCATCATTGTCGCCGTCCGCGACACGCCGCACCGGAAGAGCCTGCTTTCCCCGCATCGCGATATTGGCACGGGGCTTGCTTCAAGGTGGTTGCCGGCAAGCGGGATCGAAGCCCCCGACGGCGGCGATTCCCGGAGGATGCCTTGATACGATCGACACTGATGACGCTCTACGACCCGGAGCTCGCCCGCGCCTACTATGCGGCCGGAACCTGGCGGGACGAGACGCTCTATACGATGGTCGAGCGTCATGCGGCCGAGCGGCCCGACGCCGCCGCCTTCACCGACAGCCGGCACAGGCTGAGCTGGAGCGCGCTCAAATGCTGGGTCGATACGGTCGCCGCCGAGCTGCACGCCGCCGGGCTCGGGAAATCCGACCGCGTCGCCTGCTGGAGCCCGAACCGGGTCGAGATGGTGGTGCTGTTGCTTGCCTGTTCGCGCAACGGCCTCGTCTGCACCCTGTCGCTGCACCAGAACCACACCACGGACGAGGTCCTCAGTCTCCTGAAGCGCCTTTCGGTGCGGGCCTTCGTCGGACGGCCCGGCTACGGCGCGGATTCAGGCGACAACGACATATTCGCGCGGCTTCCGGGCGAGCTGCCGGGGCTGGCGTGCATCCATGCCCTGGTCGACGGCGAGAGCCCGCCGCCGGCCGCCCGGGCCTTTCCGCGCGCTGACGCATCGGCAACGCCGCCGCCGGCCGACCGCAACCCCGACAAGGTGACCTATATCGCCTTCACCTCCGGCACGACGGGCCAGCCCAAGGCCCTGATGCACACGGACAACACGCTGCTGGCCAACGGCCGGGCCAACGTCGCCGAATGGGGCATGGACGCGGATTACCGCATCTACTGCCTCGGCCCGCTGAGCCATCATCTGGCGATCATCGGCGTCGAGCAGGCGCTGGTCACCGGCTGCGAATACATCACCAACGACGTCGCCAAAGGCGAAAAGCCGCTCGACCGCATCCTCGCCACCGGCGCGACCTATGTGATGGGCGTGCCGACCCACGCGATCGACATCCTTCAGGACATGCGCGAGCGCGGCATGAGCGGCCTCGGCCGGG
>DAOMOI010000017.1:0-2637 GCA_035444225.1 Aquamicrobium sp.
CCTGATCGGCGCCCTGCGCGGCGCCGGCCTGATCGCGTCCGGCCCGCGCGCGCCGCAGCCCGGCGCGCCCTACACCTATGTCACGACAAAAGAGTTCCTGCTCGCCTTCGGCCTCGACACGCTCCGTGACCTGCCCGACTTCGAGGCGCTCGAAGAGGCAGGCCTGCTGTCAAAGGAAAAGCTGCTCGCGGGAGATATTCCAGTCGCGTTGGCTGGTGGCGAAGACGGTGAACGATCGGGCAGGGCGTGACGCGCTTGCCTCCATATCGGTCATTTGGCTGACTATCGCCATATGCGACAAGCGGCCGTCCTAAGACGACATCATATCGTGCGCCGATGCGGAGACTGATCGAAGGCTCGACGACTTGTCGATCGTTAACTGCCAAAGCATATGGATTTGCTGCGAGGAACCGGAATCCGGATGGTTCGTTTTGTCATCGTGTGTTCTTCACGGAAGAATGGCGATTGACAAGGTCGACAGTCGGTTCAAATCCTGACGATGCCGGTATTGTAAACGAAGACATGACGGCGCCGGCCGCAGACCCTCTCTGGAGCGTCGAACGCGGTTTTTCGCCTCTTGTCGGGACCGCAATTCACAACGGCCATCATGTTCGTCGCGGACTGGAAGGCCGGTTCGCTCTTTCGCATGAGGAGCGCCGTCGGGAAGAAGACCCGTTCACCGAATATTTCATCCGCGACGTGCCGAACCGCGTCGTCTTCCACCGCTCCCGGTTCGAGATCGACCTCAACCGCTCGCGCGATCTGGCCGTCTATCTCAAGCCGGAACAGGCCTGGGGGCTCGACGTATGGAAAGACGGACTGCCCCGCTCCGATCTCGATGTCTCGCTCGCGCTGCACGATGCCTATTACGCGATGCTGGAGGAGATGCTGTCCGGCGTGGAAGCGATGCATGGCGGCTTCGTCCTTCTCGACGTCCACTCCTACAACCATCGCCGCGGTGGTGCCGAAGCCGTGCCGACCGACCCGGACACGGCTCCGGTGATCAATATCGGAACGTTCTCGATGGACAGGGCGCGCTGGGCGCCACTCGTGGACAGTTTCATTGAAGCTCTGTCGGCCTGCAGGATCGACGGGATCGACCTCGACGTGCGCGAGAACGTCGCGTTCGAGGGAAGGGGCGAGCAGACCCGGTTCGTGCATGAGCGCTTTCCACGCACCGGGTGCGCGATCGCCATCGAATTCAAGAAGGTGTTCATGGACGAGTGGTCGGGAGAGCCTTTCCCCGACATGCTGAAGCAGCTGCGCTCCGCGCTCGCCGCCACCTTTCCCGTTCTCGAGGAGAAGCTGGGGGCGTTGCTATGACTGCGCGGCGCAGACGATCTCCCGCCCCGAGCACGTCCGAGCTTGTCGAACGCGTTCGCGCGGCGCTCGGGAAAGGGGAAACGCTCCGCTGCGATCTCGGCGGCGGCGCGCGCCTCCACATCGACCGGCCGCTGCCTTTCCTCGTCGTTCATCGTCTCGCCCGGGCGGCCGTCGCGGCCCGCGCCGCGACCTCTGCCAATGCGGCCTATCTCCTGTTTCGCAATCAGGCTGCCGCGCGCGCGATGATCGCCGATGTCGCGGCCTCGATGATGGAGAGATTCGGCGCCTTCCTTCTCGTCGAGATCGCGGAACTCGAAACGGATTGTCTGGCGGAGGACGCCGCCTACCTCCCACCCTTCGAGATCGAGCTGGCCGCGTCGGAGGATGAACCGGCACAGGCGGCGCTGGCGGCCGTGACGGGTGCGATCCAGGCCGTCGACGTCAGGTTCCGGCTTCCGCAGATCACCACGAGGTCGATCACCGGGAAAAAGGGCAGCGCCCCGCTGGTCGCGCGCCTCACCGACCATCCCGTTCTCCATATATCCTTCGCTCCCATCTATCGCGCTCCGGACGGGGAGTCGGTCTATCCGGATCTTTACGAGCGCCTGGTTGCGAACATGGTGGACGCAGTCCTTCAGGGTGTCGCCGCCTTTGCGTGTGAAACCGGTGCCATGAAGCCCGCCACCCACCGGGCGCTCGGCCGGCGGGCCTTCATCGACACGGTCGAGCGTGCCGACCGTTCTATGGACGAGGTCGCCCGATCCTTCGATTTCCTGCTTTCCGTCACGCCCATCAACGCGGGGCCGGCATTCGAACAGTTCGCCGGGAGCGGCTACAGGCGCTTGCCGCGCTTTCTCTATCGCCCGCTGTCGGTCGACGTCGATCGCCAGAAACAGACTCTCTATTCGATCGATTTCGATCGTTTCGAAGACCCCGTCCTGTCGCAGCTCTACGAGGAGCGGCGTCTGGAGCTCGACCTGCAACTGTCGATGATCGCGGCGCGCGAGACGCCGCGCTTTCGCGAACTCGGCCGCGCCCTTTACGGACCGGTCGAGCCCGGGCTGCTCGACGCGGCCAGAGACATCCTCGCCAGATGCAGGGCGGGCAAGGGCCGTCCGGGCGGCACAAGCGTCGGCTCGGTCGCGATCGGCAGGCGCGCCGAGGCGATGATCGCCGCCTATGCGACCGATCATCGTGGCTTCGACGCGCAGATCGAGCTGCGCGAGGACCTCGTCGGCGAGCACGATGGCTACCGCGTCACGCTCGACGCCGCCGATCTCGCGTCGTGCAACAAGGTGCTCTGCACGAGTTCGG
>DAOMOI010000017.1:2647-14974 GCA_035444225.1 Aquamicrobium sp.
GCATGATGGTGACGGGACGACGACTGTTGATCGCAAAGGGGATGTCGGTGCCCCGCCACCGGGTCGAGGCGCTTCTGAGCCACGAGATCGGCGTTCATCTCCTGACCTACTTCAACGGGTCGGCGCAGGGGCTGCGCCTCTTCCGCTCCGGGCTGGCGGGGTACGAAGGATTGCAGGAAGGGCTCGCGGTTCTCGCCGAATATCTGGTCGGCGGCATGACTCCCCTGCGGCTGCGCCTGATCGCCGCGCGCGTGGTCGCCTGCGCGATGATGCTCGACGGAGCCGGCTTCCGGACGACGTTCAACGCGATG
Organism: Aquamicrobium sp.; assembly: GCA_035444225.1. GTDB lineage: Bacteria > Pseudomonadota > Alphaproteobacteria > Rhizobiales > Rhizobiaceae > Aerobium. Next base: position 2,959 of record DAOMOI010000017.1, read on the forward strand.
GTGAAGCAATATGGCTTCAGCGAAGGCACCGCCTTCACGCTGACCCTGCGCGTCTACCGCGGCGGCGGCTTCGTGAAGGACGCCGTCTATCTGCGGGGCCTCCTCGAAATCCTTGCGCATCTCGAAGGTGGCGGCAGCCTCGATCCGTTCTGGATGGGCAAGATCGCCGCGTCCCACTTTCCCGTCATACAGGAACTGGAAAGCCGCGGCCTCCTGAAGCCCGCACGGGTCCTGCCTCGTTTCCTTTCCGGCAATGGAGCGCCCGAGCGGCTCGACAAGGCCCGCTCCGGGCTTTCTCCCATCGACATGATCAACGCATAGGAGCCACGATGCGCATCGCGTTCTTCGTCAATTCCATCGAGGGCGAAACACCGACATACACGACGACCGTGCTCGCGCTTGCGGCGCTCATGCGCGGTCATGATGTCTGCTATGTGACGCCCGAGGATTTCGTCCTGTGCTCCGACGATAGTCTGGCGATCCGCGCCCTGACGCCGCCGTCGGGCAAGTACAAGAAGGCGTCGACCTTCTTCAAGGCGCTCCAGACCGAGGGGGAGACGAGACGTCTCGATGCCTCCGAGATCGATATCCTGTTCCTGAGGAACGACCCCTCGCTCGACGCGGCCGAGCGGCCGTGGGCGGCCCATGTCGGCACGCTCTTCGGCCGTCTTGCCGCCGCGCGCGGCATTCTCGTCGTCAACGACCCCGACGGATTGGCCAAGGCGCAGAACAAGCTCTATTTCCAGGACTTCCCGCAATCCGTGCGTCCCGAGACGCTGATCTCGAAGAGCATCGACGAAATCCGCAATTTCATCGACGGCCAGAAGAAGGGCGTCATCATCAAGCCGCTGCAGGGGTCGGGCGGCAAGAACGTCTTCAAGATCGCGTCTCCCAAGGATGCCAACCTCAACCAGATATTCGAGGCGGTGAGCGAGGAAGGCTATCTCATCGTCCAGGGCTATATGCCCGAAGCCACGCAGGGAGACATCCGCTTCTTCCTGATGAACGGAAGGCCGCTGATGCAGGACGGCAGATATGCCGCCTTCCGCCGTGTGCCGGCCGAAGGCGAGACCCGCTCCAACGTGCATAGAGGCGGCACGGTCGCGCCGGTGGAGATCGACGACGCCATTCTTGCCGTGGCGGACGCGGTGCGCCCGAAGCTGGTACAGGACGGAATGTTCCTGGTGGGCCTCGATATCGTCGGCGACAAGATCCTGGAGATCAACACGTTCACGCCGGGCGGCCTCAACAACGTCTCCCAGCTTCAGGATGTCGACTTCAACGATACGGTCATCAGGGCTCTCGAGGAAAAGATGACCATCCGCGCCGGTTACGGCCTCCATATCTCGAACCGCGAGCTGGCGACGCTTTGAGCGCGCAGACAGGCGCGGCGCGCTGCTATCCGAACGGCGAGGGCCGAGCGCCGGCCCATCCGGCCGGCGGAGCGGAGATGGAGGCCGATCGCCGCTCGTAGGACACGCTGGTTAACCCGGCATCGGTGAATCATATCCACCGATGCCGGGGTTCAGGCGCCTAGAAGAGCAGGGACGGCACCAGGGTGCTGATCGTCGGAATGTAGGAGATCAGCACAAGGGCGACGACCATCAGGATGATCGTCGGCAGGGCGGCGCGGAAGACCTCGAAGAGGGTCATCTTCGCGATTCCCATCGCCACGAACAGGTTGAGGCCGACCGGCGGCGTCAGCATGCCGACCGACAGGTTGACCAGCATGATGACGCCGAAATGGATCGGATCCACGCCGACCTGGGCGGCGATCGGCTGCATGAGCGGGGCAAGGATGATGATCGCCGAGGCGCTGTCGAGGAAGCAGCCCGCCACCAGCAGGATGAGATTGAAGAGGGCGACGATGATCACCGGGTTGTCGGTGCCCGACAGGATGTAGCTCGCCAGCTGCGCGGGCGCGCCCGTGTTGGCCAGCAGCCACGAGAAGGCCGACGCGCCGGCCGTGATCAGCAGGAGCGGCCCCGCCAGCAGGCCGGTGTTGCGCAGGATGACGAGCGTGTCGCGCATGGAGATCGTCCGGTAGACGACCGCGCCGATGAACCAGCCATAGATGCAGGCCGCCGCCGCCGATTCGGTCGGGGTGAACACGCCCGTATAGATGCCGCCGAGCAGGATGACCGGCAGGCCGAGGCCCCAGGCCGCCCGCTTGAAGGCGTGCAGGATGCGCTCCGCCGACGGGAAAGGATCGCGCGGGTATCCCTTGCGGGCGGAATACCAGCTCGCATAGGCGATCAGCATCGTACCGATCAGGACCGCCGGCAGCAGGCCCGCGGCGAACAGCTTGCCGACCGAGGTCGACGTGACCGAGCCGTAGATGATAAGCGCGATCGAGGGCGGCACGATGGGGCCGAGCGTGCCCGACGTCGTTATCAGGCCGATGGCGAAGAAGCGGTCGTAGCCGGCATTGACCATGGCCGGATACATGATCGCGCCGATGGCTATCACCGTCGCCGGGCTGGAGCCGGAGATGGAGCCGAACATCAGGCAGGCGACGACCGTGGCGGCGGCGAGGCCGCCCGGCAGCCAGCCGATCATCGCCCGGGCGAGGTCGATCAGGCGGTCGGAAAGCCCACCGATCCGCATCAGCTCGGCCGCGAGAATGAAGAAGGGGATGGACATGAGCGAGAAGTTGTTCATGCCCGAGAACATGCGCATCGGCACGACCAGCGGGTCGATGCCGCTGGTGAAATAGAGAATGGCCGTGACCGCCAGCGCAAGCGAGGCGAAGATCGGCAGGCCGAAAAGCAGCAGCGCGAAGAATACCGGAACGAGTGCGGAAACCATGCCGGACCTCTCAGGCGTTCTTGATGTCGGCCTGGGGCGGCTCGTAGTCGCGCCCGGCGATGAGATGGGTGAGGACGAGCAGGTAGCGCAGCACCATGAACGCCCCGGAGAGAGGGATGATCAGGTAGACATAGCCGACCGGCACGCGCATGGCGGGCGAGAGCTGCCCCATGCGCAGCGTGTTCTGCGTCAGGCGGCTGCCGTAGTAGATGAGCACCGCGGCGAAGATCAGGCCGAGGCAGGCCGCCCCGATCTTCAATCCCCGGGAAAGCCGGGGGCCGGAGAAGGCCAGTCCCGCTTCGACGCTGATGTGGGCGGCGTAGCGCACGCCCATGCCCATGGTCAGAAAACTCATCGCGATCAGCGAATAGAGGATCAGTTCCTCCGACCAGTAGAGCGAGTTGTTGAAGACATAGCGCGCGGCGACCTGAACGATCGCCACCACCGTTGCCGTCAACATCAGCAACGTGACCAGAGCGTTCTCCAGCCAGTCGACAATGCGGTTCAAACCTTCGATCATGATCCGGCCCCCATCGTTCCGGTTCAGCCCTTGGCCGCCGCGATGGCCTTGTCCATCAGCTCCGGCGTGATCTTGGGACGGAACTCGTCGTAGATCGGCTGGGACTTCTCGACGAAGGCTTCGCGGCCTTCCGGCGTCAGCTCGATCACTTCGATCTGGTCCTTGATCTCCTCGAGGATCTTGGCCTCGTCCTCCAGCGTGTATTCGCGCGCCGCGTCGCGGCCGACGATCATCGCGTCCGAGATCACCTTCTTGAGGTCGTCCGGCAGGCTGTCCCATGCCTGCTTGTTCATCACGGCAGCGTAGGTGTGATAGGCGTGCGCCGTGAGGGTCATGTATTTCTGCACCTCATGGAACTTCATCGAATAGATGTTGGCGAACGGGTTCTCCTGTCCCTCGACGACGCCCTGCTGAAGCCCATTATAGACTTCCGTGTAGGCCATGGCGGTCGGGTTCGCGCCATAGGCGCGGTAGGTCGACAGGATCGTCGGCGCCTGGAGGGTACGCATCTTGATGCCCTTCAGGTCGTCCGGGCCGGTGATGGGGCGGATGTTGTTCGTCATGTGGCGGAAACCCGCGCCCCACATGGCGATGCCGTGAAGGTTGTTCGGCTCCAGCGTCCCCAGAAGCTCCGTGCCGACCTCGCCGTCGAGGACACGCTTCATCGAAGCGTCGTCGGAGATCAGGAAGGGAAGGTCGAACAGGTACATCTTCTCGTTGAAGTTGGCCAGGTTGCCCGTCGGCGGGATCGAGATGTGGACGAGGCCCATCTGGGTCTGCTCGATGATCTCAACGTCGCCGCCAAGCACGGCGGCCGGGCGGATGTCTATGGCGATGCGGCCGTCGGAGTTCTTCTCCACTTCTTCCTTGAAACGGACGGCGGCGCGCGCATTCGGCGTGTTCTCCGTCAGCACGTGGGCGAAGGTGAAGGTGAAGTCTTGCGCGGCGGCGGTGCCGCCGAGGCACATCGTAATCGCGGCTGCGAGCGTCAGTCCGAATTTACCCATGGTCATGGTCCTCCTGTTGGGTGGCTGGGTTCAAGATGAAAAGGGGCAGGTGCCCATCAGATCGGCGCCGGTGCCGATCGTCTGCTCGATGGCGCGGCCGGCGGCCAGAAGCGCCTCCTCCGCCAAGGGGGGAGCCATCAGTTGCAGGCCCACGGGAAGGCCGAGCGCGTCCGGCCCGACCGGCAGGGTGAGGGCGCACCATCCGAGAAGATTGGCGATCGCGGTGTTGCGCAGGACGAGCATATTGGCGCGGGCGTAGGCGGCGATGTCGGCGACATCCTCGAGACGCGGTGGCGAGATCGCCACCGTTGGGCTCGCCACCACGTCGCAAGCCGCGAACACAGAGTCGGCGCGGCGGCTCCACAGCGCCAGCTCCTCGCGGCGGCGCAGATATTCCAGGCCGCTCATGGCCTCCACCTCCTGCACGCGCAGCCGCACGACCGGATCGAGCCGGGCGATCCGTTCGGGGAAGTGCCGTTCGAGGAAGGCGCGCAACTCGGCCGCCGCCAGCCCGCCCTTGCGGAAGATCGCGAGAACCTCCTCGCACCCCGGAATCTCCACGGGCACCAGCGTGGCGCCCCGCCGCTCCAGAAGCGCGAGCGTGTCGGTGACGCGGGCCGAGACCGACACGTCGGCATCGTCCCAGAAGAATTTTTCCGGCACGGCGATCCGCAGGCCGGAAAGCGGCCGGGCCGGCGTCTCGTTCCCGCCTTCGGGATCGAGCGCGGCAAAGGCGAAGGCGAGGTCGGCCACCGTCCGGCAAAGGAGGCCGGGCGTGTCGAGGGACGACGACAGGGGGACGATGCCGTCGTTGGACCAGCGCCCGTATGTCGTCTTAAGGCCGGCCTGTCCGGCGAAGGCGGCGGGGATGCGCACCGAGCCCGCCGTATCGGTGCCGAGCGCGACGAGAGCGCTGCCCTCGACAAGGGAGACGCCGGCGCCCGAACTCGATCCGCCCGGCGCGCGCGGGCCGTCGCGGCCGGACCAGGGATTGGCCGGCGCGCCCCAATGGGCGTTGACGCCGATGCCGCCGAAGGCGAACTCGACCGTGTGGGTCTTGCCCGTCACGATTCCGAGCTGGGCGAGCAGGCGCGAGACCACCGGCCCGGCGCGAGTCCAGTCCGCCGGCAGAGCCTCGTCGGTGCCTGCGAAGGTCGGAAAGCCGGGCACGCCGTAGAGGTCCTTCACCGATACCGGGATTCCCATCAGGGGTCCGAGATCGATGCCGGTGGCGAGAAGCGCGTCGGCCGCCCGCGCCTGTGTCCTTGCCCGATCCGCCTCCCAGCTCTTGTAGGCACGCAGTTGCGGCCCTCGCGCCTCGTGGGCCGCTATGGCGTCCTCGGCCAGCGCGGCGCAGGACATGCGCCCGTCGCGGAGGCGGCCGGCGATGACGGCGAGCGGAATGGCGGTCTCTGTCATGCAAGGCTCCTGCCGGGTGAAACGAGTGTAAAAGCCATCGGCGGGAAAGCCAGCGGGGGGAGGGCGCGCGCGGAAGGCATGGCCGGCGTGGTTTCCAGCTGCGAGACCACCGCGCGAGAGATGGGTTTTTCCTTTCTGAACAAGGAGATAGCCTGCTGGAAACCAGAACGGAAGAGGCGTGCGGACCAAGGGCGTTGCCTTTTCGGCAAAGTCCCGTTGCCCGAATTGCGCTCGCGCGGTGCGGCGCGGACCCTATCCTTGCGACCGTTCCAGCAGGAGGATTTTGGACCATGGCGAACGAGACGGAAAAGCGGCTGAAGGAGATGGGCATCGTGCTGCCCCGCCCGCCCAAGCCGGTCGGAAACTACATTCCCGGCGTCGTGGTCGGGAACATCCTCTACCTCTCCGGCACGCTCGGAACCCGGCCCGACGAGAACGACGACGACGTGCTTCCCTATGTCGGCAAGGTCGGGACCGATCTGACGATCGAGCAAGGCTATGCGTCGGCGCGTCTCATGGCGATCAACCACCTCGCGCTGATGAAGGCGGTTCTCGGCGATCTCGACCGGGTCAAGCGGATCGTGAAGATGGTCGGCTACGTCACCTGTTCCGCAGGTTTCACGCAGCCGCACCTCGTTCTCAATGGCGCGTCCGATCTCTATGTCGCGCTGTGGGGAGAGGAGAACGGCCGCCACGCCAGGGCGGCGCTGACCCAGCACGAGCTCGGCCTCAATGCGCCGGTGGAGGCGGAGCTGACGGTGGAGATCCACGGCTAGCCTCCCGTCACTTCGGCGAGAAGGGCCGCGTCGGCCCTCTCGCCTTCGGCGAATGCCTGCACGATCTCGCGCAGGAACGCGGCGGCCGGCGGCGGCATGGTGTGGTCGCGCCGCACCACCGCATAGATGTGGCGATGCCGGAACTCGGCGCAGTCGAGATTGAGCGGGATCAGCCGTCGCGCGACGACGTCGTTCACCGCGGCCTGGAGCGGCAGGTAGACGATGGCGCCCGTGCGCACCGCATGCTCGCACAAAAACTGGAGCTGGTCCGCCACCATCTCGAAGCGCGGCGACAGGCTGGCGCGGGCAAAGGCACGCTTGACGATGTGGTGGATGCCGAAGGTCTCGTCGGGCAGCACGCAGGGCTCAGGCGCGAGGTCGGCGAGCGTGATTGGCCGCTGGTCGGTGAAGGGATGGCCGGCGGGAGCGAGCGCCAGCAGCGGCTGGCGCCACCGGCCTACTTCCATGATCGCGGGATGGGAGAAGTGGTCGTAGAGAAAGCCGATCTGGCTGACATATTGCTCCAGAGCTTCCAGCACCCGCTGCCTGCCGCAAATCCGCAGCCGGAAGGCGACGGCAGGATGGCGCTGGCGGAAGCTGGCGATCTGGTTCGACAGGAAGGGTCGGGTGATGCCCTCGACCGTGGCGATCTGTATCGTGCCCTTGCGCAGGGCATTCAGGTCGGTGATCTCGCTCGATATGCGATCGACGCGGTTGTGGATCGCCGCCAGATGGTCGAGCAGAAGCTGCCCCGCCTCCGTCAGCTTCACGCCGTCGGCGCGGCGGTCCAGCAATTGCGCCCCGAGCCCCTTTTCCAGTTTTACGAGCTGACGGCTGATCGCCGACGGCGCCACTTGCAGGCGGTCGGCGGCCTGACGGATCGACTGCGAGCGCGCAAGCTCAAGGAAATAGCGGCTGACGGGCGGCGTCAGCAAGTCGAATGCCGTCGACGCGGCGGCGGGACCGGCGCGCTCCGGCGGCGCGACGCCTGCTGCCAGTCTCGCGGCCGTCAAGCGGCGGCCTCCGGTCGGGAGCGGTCTTCCTCGCGAATTCGGGTCCGCATGCGCATGTCACTCCCTCTCGCCTCTTCCCCGGCCCGCCTTTCCTCGCGTCCGCCTCTTGCCGGGTCAGGCTTGTTGTGCATTATGCATAATGCACAGTATCAAGAGGGAAGCAATGGGCGAAATCCTTGTCGGCAGCCTGGGCGGCACCATCGCCATGGTCGAGGAGAGCGAGGGCGGCGGGGCGCTGCCGCGGCTGGGCGCGGAGGCGTTGCTGCGCAGCATCCCGGCTTTCCGCCACGATGACGGCGTGCGCGCGGAAAGCCTGCTCCAGCTTCCCAGCGCCTCGCTCGGGCTGAGGGACGTGCTCTTCGTTCTCGACTGGTGCCGTGCGGCGGCGAAGGAAAAGCCGGACGGCATCGTCCTCACCCAGGGAACGGACACGCTGGAGGAAGTCGCCTTCCTGCTCGACCTGTTCTGGGACAGCGACATGCCGCTGGTCGTCACCGGCGCGATGCGCACGCCCACCGCCGCCGGCGCCGACGGCCCCGCCAACCTGCTTGGCGCGTTGCAGACGGCGCGCGATCCGGCCAGCCGGGGGCGCGGCGTCCTCGTCGTCATGAACGACGCGATCCACGCCGCGCGCCGAGTGACGAAGGGCGACGCCCTGGCGGTCGACGCTTTCCGCTCGCCGGACGGAGGCGGTCTCGGCCGCGTGGTCGAGGGGCGGCCGCGTTATTTCGCGCCTGCCGCGCCCCGGGAGAACCTGCCCATGCCGAAGCGGCACGACCATGAGGTGGCGCTCGTGACCTCGGCGCTCGGCGCGGGCCCGGACCTGCTTAGCCATGTCCTTTCCTGCGGCCGCCATGCCGGCGTGGTCGTCGCCGCCTTCGGTGCGGGCCACGGCGCGGCGGCCGATGCCGAAATCATCGGCGAATGGGCAGGCCGCCTGCCGATCGCGATCGCCAGCCGGACCAGCCGCGGCAGCACCGCCGCTGCGACCTACGGCTTTGCCGGCTCCGAGATCGACCTGGCGGCGCGCGGCGCGATGCTGGCCGGGTGGCTTTCCCCGCTCAAGGCGCGCATCCTCCTGTGGGCCCTGATTGCCTCCGGGGCTGATGACGAGGCGGTGCGCGTCCTTTTCCGAAGCCGGGCGGCGTTGTAAGCTTCTTCCCCGCCGCAAACCGCATTGCGTCGTCAACCATATCGGTGCCTATGACCGTCGAGATCACATCCCGTCCCCGTACCGCCGCGGAATTCGTCGTCCATGAGTTGCGGGGAAAGATCCTGAGCGGCGAGATCCCGGCCGGCGAGCGCCTGAGGCAGAACCACATCGCCGCCGCGTTCGGGGTCAGCTCCACGCCGGTGCGGGAAGCGTTGCGGGAGCTGGCGGCCGAAGGGCTGATCCTGTCCGACGCGCATCGCGGCAACATGGTGCGCGGGCTGACCGTCTCCGATGTGAGCGAGATCTACGAGCTGCGCCGCATGCTCGAGCCGGTGCTGATCCGGCGCACCTTCGATCAGGTGACGGAGGACGATCTCGCCCGGTGCGAGGAGCTGATCGCGACGATGGAGAAGACGAGCGACATCGCGCTGTGGTCGAAGCTGAACGGTCGCTTCCATGCCCTGCTTTCGGGGCCCGACGGGGATATGCGCACCGTCAGGCTCGTCGAGAGCCTCCGGGATGCGTCGATGCCCTATGTCGCGCTGTCCCTTTACGGGCGCGAGGACGAGCTCGCGCGCAGCAACGACGATCACAAGCGCATCGTCCGCGCCTACCGGCAGCGGGACCTCGCGCTGGTCACGGAGTTGAACGATCTCCATCTTCAGGCCACGATCGAGATCATCCGCCAGAAGCTCTCCGCGCCGGAGGGCTGACGCGATGCCGTCGACGGCCGGACGCGTGCCTTGAAATGCTGGTGCTGGTCTCGATCGCCGGCTTGCTTGCAGCCGTCAGCCCCATGTCGGATGGCTTTCCCGTCAGTATTGATCAGGACGACGGCGTGCCGAATCCGGCTCCTCCACCGGTGAACAGCCGTATCTCGTCGCCTGTCCTGAGTGTTCCGGTATATTTGCCCACCGGTGGCAAGGTCGCGCCGGAACGGATCAACTCAAGGCCGCCCGGTTGCCCGCTCAGCCCGCCTCGCAGTCCTTCAGGCGCGTTGCGGAAGCGGTCGGAATAGAACACCAGTTGAACATCGTCGTTCAGGATGCGGTAGTGCCGCACGAAACCCAGCCCGCCCCTGTGAATTCCCTCTCCGCCGGAGCCATCGCGCAGCGAATACTCGCAAACCTGGAAGTAGGGATATTCCATGTCGAGGCTCTCGACCGGAGTGTTGGCGCAGTTCGAGAGCGGGCTGTCGACCGCGTCGCAACCATCGGCCGTGCTCGACGCGCCGTAGCCGCCGCCGAACACCTCCATGCAAACGCGGAATGAATCGCCGTCGAGCCGGCTGAGCGAAAACGACACCGTGGAATCATAGCCGCCGGCTATGACCCGATCGGGCAGGGGAGCCGCGAGCGCGCGCATGATGGCGTTGAAAACCCGGTAACACACTTCCATCCTCGCCCGGTTGGGCGCGGGGTAGTGCGGATTGATCATCGTTCCCTCGGGCACCACGAAACGCACCGCACGCGCACACCCGCTGTTGAACGGAAGATCCGGCTCGGTCAGCACCGACTTCAGGCACGACAGGGCCGCGGAAATGGTCGATGACAGCGGCGCGTTCAGGTTCGATCGCAGCTGCGCGTCGGTGCCGGTGAAGTCGACCACGATCTCGTCGTCCGCGATCGTGACGCGCACGCGCACTGTCCGCGGCTCGTCGGTAAACCCGTCGTCGTCGATGCTGTCTTCGGCCGTCCAGGTCCCGTTGGGTGCCGCTGCGATGGCCGAGCGGAACCGCCGTTCGGAATAGTCCATCAGATCCGACATCGCCGATTTGACGGCGTCGGCGCCGTATTTCCGGCACAGCGCCGCAAGCCGTGACTCGCCGACACTGTTTGCCGCAATCTGGGCATTCAGATCGCCGATCACCTGGTCGGGGACGCGGATATTGGCGCGGAACAGGCGTTCGAACGGGCCACCGTTCCAGTCGCGGGCCAGGTTGATCTTGGTCGGCGGGATGATGACCCCTTCCTGGTGCAGATCGGTGGCGAACATGTTGGGGCCGAGGGCGCCGCCGCCGATTTCGATGTGATGCGCGATGGTGGCGGCGAACCCGATCAGCTGGTCGTCGACGATTACCGGCGTGAAGATGAAGATGTCCGGCAGGTGCTGTCCGCCCTGATAGGGATGGTTGGTGATGAAAACGTCGCCCGGTTCCCAGGTCTCGCGCGGGAATGCTTCGAGGCAGGGCCTTATCGTGCGGTCCATGCTTCCCAGGTGCATTGGAATGAGATCGGCCTGGGCGACGATGGCGCCCTGGGCGTCCAGCACCGACGCCGAGGCGTCGCGCGCTTCCCTCACCACGGTCGAGAAAGCGGATCGGAACAGCTTTTCGCCCATTTCGCGGGCGCATGCGATGAGCGCGTCGGCGATGATCGCCCGTTCTGCGGCATCCAGCTTCATGATGCCTCCACCTTTCTCACGATCAGGTTTGCGTGCTCGTCGCGGCGCAGCGACCAGCCCTCGGGGACAAACAGCGTCGACGTCACGTCTTCGATCTGGATCGGGCCCGGCATTTCGACGCCCACCGGGAACGTTCCCTGGCGGTAGAGCTGCGTATCGTGCCAGCGCCGGTTCTCGAAGACCCGGCCCGGCGATGGTGTGCCGGCCGCTACGTCCGCCGCGCCCAGCGCCACGTCTTCGCGCGAGAGCTGCGACATCGTCATTCCCACCCCCATGATTTCGATCGGCGTGTCGCCGGACGGGACGTAGTAGTAGACCTGCCGGTAGGCCGCGAGGAAATCGGCGCGCAGCCGATCTTCCGTCAATCCGTCGAGATCGGCGACCCCGACCGGGATGTCGTAGGCTTGTCCGCGAAACCTGAGAACGGCGGTGAGAAAGTCGACCACGGCAGCGGCGGGATAGTCCCGCTGCGGGCGGCGTAAAAGTCGTCCACTTTTTCCCTTTTCTGCGAGGCGCAGGGAGGGACGAGGGATCTACACCGTGGAATTATATCTGAAGGTTCGCGTGGCTTGCGACGGGGGCATGAGCCAGCGCGAGGCATCCAGGCATTTCGGCATCTCACGCGACACGGTTCGCAAGATGATGGCGTATTCGGTTCCGCCGGGCTATCGGCGGCAGGCGCCGGTTCGGCGTCCGAAGCTGGACGCATTCATTCCGATCATCGATCAGTGGCTTGAGGCGGATCGGGCGGTCCCGCGCAAGCAGCGTCATACTGCCAAACGGGTGTTCGATCGGCTGCGGGACGAGCACGGGTTTACTGGCGGCTACACGATCATCAAGGACTACATGCGCGATCGGGCGCGGCGCGGTCAGGAGATGTTCGTGCCACTGGCGCATCCTGCCGGACATGGACAGGC
>DAOMOI010000018.1:0-14878 GCA_035444225.1 Aquamicrobium sp.
CGATCGCCGACCGGCTCGAGCGGGCGGGGCGCAATGTCGTGCGCATCTCGACCGGCATGGCGCCGGACGACGGCTTCTATACCGCCGGTGCCGACCTGATGCGCGCGGCGGGCGACGGGGCGAAGCGCATCGCCTCGCTCGACGGCATCGGCGCGCTGCGCGGCCGCCACAACGCGCAGAACGCGCTCGCCGCCACCGCCGCCTGCCTCGCGGTCGGGCTGACGGAAGCCGAGATACAGGCGGGGCTCGCCACCTTTCCCGGCCTCGCGCACCGCATGGAGCAGGTCGGCCGGCGCGGGCATGTGCTGTTCGTCAACGATTCCAAGGCGACGAATGCGGAAGCCGCCGCGCCCGCTCTGTCGAGCTTCTCGCGCATCTACTGGATCGCCGGGGGGCTGCCCAAGGAGGGCGGCATCGAGGCGCTCCGGCCGCTCTTTTCCCATGTCGCGCGCGCCTATCTGATCGGCGAGGCCGCGCAAGATTTTGCCGCGACGCTGGACGAGGCCGTGCCCTACGAGGTCGCGGGCACGCTGGAGCGGGCGGTCTCGCTCGCGGCCGAGGACGCCGCAAAGGACGAAGCGGAGGAGGCCGTGGTGCTGTTGTCGCCGGCCTGCGCCAGCTTCGACCAGTTCAGGAATTTCGAGGTCCGGGGTGACGCCTTCCGCAAGGCGGCGCTGGCGCTCGCGGACGTTGCTCCGGCAGGAGGGAGAGACTGATGGTCAGCCGTATCGACAGAGGCCCGGTCGCCAACTGGTGGTGGACCATCGACCGCTGGTTCCTCGCCGCCTTCCTCTCGCTGATGGGGCTGGGGATCGTGCTGTCCTTCGCCGCCTCGCCGGCGGTGGCCGAGCGCATCGGCCTCGACAGCTATCATTTCGTCACGCGGCAGATGATGTTCATGCTGCCGGCGCTGGTGGTCATGATCGTCGTCTCCTTCCTCGATGCGCGGCAGGTCAGGCGGCTGGCGCTCCTCATGCTGGCCGGCTCGCTGGTGCTGATGGTGGCGGCGCTCTATTTCGGCGTCGAGATCAAGGGATCGCGGCGCTGGATCCACATCGCCGGCATCTCGGTGCAGCCGTCGGAATATCTCAAGCCCGCCTTCGTCATCGTTTGCGCCTGGCTGTTCGCGGAGAATTCTCGCCGGCCCGACATTCCCGGCAACCTCTTCGCCATGATCCTGCTCGTCGTGGTGCTGGCGCTGCTGGTCGCCCAGCCCGACCTCGGCCAGACGCTGCTGGTGCTGGCGACATGGGGCGTCATGTTCTTCATGGCCGGCATGCCGTGGTTCTGGATCACGGTGCTCGGCGGCGCGGCGGTCGGGGTCGGCTTCACCGCCTATACGGTGTTCCCACACGTCGCCGGCCGCATCGACCGCTTCCTGACCGGCGAGGGCGACACGTTCCAGGTCGATATGGGCCGCGAGGCGCTGGTGCGCGGCGGCTGGCTCGGCCAGGGGCCGGGCGAGGGCACGGTCAAGCGCATCCTGCCCGACAGCCACACCGATTTCGTGTTTTCCGTCGCCGGGGAGGAGTTCGGCCTGCTCGCATGCATGTTGATCGCCGGCATCTTCGCCTTCGCCGTGCTGCGGGGGCTGGGCAAGTCGCTTTCCGAGAAGGACGATTTCTCGCGCTATGCGGTCGCCGGCCTCGTCGTGCTGTTCGGTCTTCAATCCATCATCAATATGGGCGTCAACCTCCAGCTCCTGCCGGCCAAGGGCATGACGCTGCCCTTCATCTCCTATGGCGGCTCCTCGCTCGTCGCCATGGCGATCTCGATGGGCATGGTGCTGGCGCTGACGCGGCGCGACCCGCTGAAGCGCATGACGATCGGCCGCACGCCGCTCGGCCGGCCGATCGAGGCGCCGCAGCATGGCTGACGGCACGATCCTGCTCGCGGCGGGCGGCACCGGCGGCCATCTGTTCCCGGCCGAGGCGCTGGCGCACGAGCTGATCGCGCGCGGGTGGCAGGTGCATCTGGCGACCGACACGCGGGCGGGGCGCTATGCCGGCTCGTTCCCGGCCGCCGCCATCCATGAAATCCCGTCCGCCACCATCGGATCGAGGAACCCGCTGGCGCTCGCACGCGCCTTCTGGACCATCTGGCGCGGCGCGCGCGAGGCCGGCAGGGTGATCGGCGAGATCAGGCCGAAGGCCGTGGTCGGCTTCGGCGGCTATCCGACGCTGCCGCCGGTCTGGGCGGCGACGCGCCGCAGCGTGCCGACGATCATCCATGAGCAGAACGCGGTGATGGGCCGCGCCAACAAGGCGCTCGCGCCGCGGGTGAGCGCGATCGCCGGCGGGTTCCTGTCCGAGGGCGAGGGCGCCCATGCGGGCAAGACGGTCGCCACCGGCAACCCGGTGCGCCCCGCCGTGATCGAGGCGGCGAGAAGCGAGTATGAGCAGTCGGGCGAGGGTGCGCCGTTCCGGCTTCTGGTCTTCGGCGGCAGCCAGGGCGCGCAGTTCTTCTCGCAGGCGGTGCCGGCGGCGATCGCGCTGCTGCCGGGCGAGCTGCGCGCGCGTCTTCACGTGACCCAACAGGCGCGCGCCGAGGACGAGGCGGCGGTGAAGGCCGCCTATGCCGGGCTCGGCATAGCGGCCGAGGTTTCGCCCTTCTTCACCGACATGGCGCGGCGCATCGCCGTCGCCCATCTCGTCGTCTCGCGCTCGGGCGCGTCGACCGTTTCGGAAATCGCGGCAATTGGTCGCCCGGCGATCCTCGTGCCCTATCCGCACGCGCTCGACCACGACCAGGCGGCCAACGCGGCGGCGCTGGCGCGGGCCGGCGGGGCCGAAATCTGCGTCCAGTCCACGCTTTCTCCCGAGGTGCTTGCGTCGAAGCTCGCAGGCTTCATGACGCAGGCGCAGCTTTGCGCCGCGATGGCGCAAGCCGCCCGCTCGGCCGGCAAGCCGGACGCGACGCGGTTGCTCGCCGACCTGACAGAGGCTATTGCATCGGGCCAATCCGTGGCTCGGTTCAAGGGAAGGATGCAGGCATGAAGATGCCGCAGACAATCGGCGTCGTGCATTTCATCGGCATCGGCGGCATCGGCATGAGCGGCATCGCCGAGGTGCTGCACAATCTCGGCTATCGGGTGCAGGGCTCCGACCAGGCCGACGGCGCCAACGTCCAGCGCCTGCGCGACAAGGGCATTTCCTGCTTCGTCGGCCACGCCGCCGGGAATCTTGGCGATGCGGAAGTCGTCGTCGTCTCGACGGCGGTGAAGAAGACCAACCCCGAGCTGGTCGCCGCGCGGGAAAAGCTGTTGCCCATCGTGCGCCGGGCCGAGATGCTGGCCGAGCTGATGCGCTTCCGCAACGCCATCGCCATCGGCGGCACCCACGGCAAGACGACGACGACCTCGATGGTGGCGACGCTGCTGGAGGCTGGCGGGCTCGATCCCACGGTGGTCAATGGCGGCATCATCAACGCCTACGGCACCAATGCGCGCATGGGCGACGGCGAATGGATGGTGGTCGAGGCCGACGAGAGCGACGGCACCTTCCTGAAGCTGCCGGCCGACATCGCCGTCGTCACCAACATCGATCCCGAGCATCTCGACCACTACGGCTCGTTCGACCACGTGCGCGACGCCTTCCGCCAGTTCGTCGAGAACGTGCCGTTCTACGGCTTCGGCGTGATGTGCATCGACCACCCGGAGGTGCAGGCGCTGGTTTCGCGCATCGAGGACCGGCGCGTCGTCACCTATGGCGAGAACAAGCAGGCCGACGTGCGCTTCTCCAATGTGCGCATGGACGGGGCGGTGTCGGTGTTCGACATCTCGATCCGTGACCGCAAGACAGGCGCGGTCGAGGAGATTTCGGGACTTCGCCTGCCGATGCCCGGCCACCACAACGTGTCCAACGCGACAGCGGCCATTGCGGTCGCGCATGAGCTCGGCCTGTCGGGCGAGCAGATCAGGCAGGGGATTTCCGCCTTCGGCGGCGTCAAGCGCCGCTTCACCCACACCGGCTCGTGGAACGGGGTCGAGGTGTTCGACGATTACGGCCACCACCCGGTCGAGATCCGGGCGGTGCTGAAGGCGGCGCGCGAGGCCTGTGCCGGCCGCGTCATCGCCATCGCCCAACCGCATCGCTACACGCGGCTCCGCGACCTGTTCGACGATTTCGCCGCCTGCTTCAACGATGCCGACACGGTGGCTATCGCGCCGGTCTATGCCGCCGGCGAGGAGGCGATCGAGGGCGTCGATGCCGGGACGCTGGTGGCGCGCATCCGCGCCGCCGGCCATCGCGACGCCCGCGCCATCGACGGGCCGCAGGCGGTGGCGCCGCTGGTGCGCGAGCTTGCCCGACCGGGCGATTTCGTCGTGCTGCTCGGCGCCGGCAACATCACCCAATGGGCCTATGCGCTGCCAAAGGAACTGGAGGCGGGCGCGTGAGCCGAGGCGCGGCTCTCATGGAGCGGCTGTCGCCCGCTCTCGAAGGCATCCGCGGCCGGCTCGTCCCTGACGCGCCGATGGAGACCATCACCTGGTTCCGCGCCGGCGGGCCGGCCGACCTCCTGTTCCAGCCGGCCGACGAGGACGATCTCGCCGCCTTCCTGAAAGCCCTGCCGGCCGACGTGCCGCTCACCGTCGTCGGCATCGGCTCCAACCTTCTGGTGCGCGAGGCGGGTGTCAGGGGCGTCGTCATCCGTCTTTCGGCCAAGGGCTTCGGCTCCGTCGAGGCCGCGGGTGAAAGCCGGTTGCGTGTGGGCGCGGCCGCGCCGGACAAGCGCGTGGCGGCGGCCGCGCTGGAGGCCGGCATCGGCGGCTTCCATTTCTATCACGGCATCCCCGGTGCCATCGGCGGGGCGCTGCGCATGAACGCCGGCGCCAATGGCGTCGAGACGCGCGAGCGCGTCGTCTCGGTGCGGGCGCTCGACCGGCAGGGCAATGTCCACACGCTGTCGAATGCCGACATGGGCTATTCCTACCGCAAGTCGCGCGCGCCGAAGGACCTGATCTTCGTCGGCGCGGAGATGGAGGGGTTTCAGGCAGAGCGCGACGAGATTCGCAAGGCGATGGACGAGGTCCAGACCCATCGCGAGACGGTGCAGCCGATCCGCGAGAAGACGGGCGGCTCGACCTTCAAGAACCCTGAAGGCTCCTCCGCCTGGAAGGAGATCGACAAGGCCGGTTGCCGTGGGCTGATGATCGGCGGGGCACAGATGTCGCCGATGCATTGCAATTTCATGATCAACACCGGCGCGGCCACCGGCTACGACCTCGAACTGCTGGGCGAGACGGTGCGCGCGCGGGTACTGGAGACTTCGGGCATAAGGCTCGAATGGGAAATCCGCCGCATCGGCGATTTCAAGCCGGGCCGCGAAGTGCAGGAGTTCCTCGGCCGGCTTCTTTGAACAAGGCCGACTCGACCGCGTGTGCTTCAGTGACTATATTCCATGCGGTGAGCTTGGAAGGTCGGTGATGACGGTCGTTGCGCTCGATACGCTTGAGATGGCGAAGGAACTCAAGGCTGCCGGTTTTTCCGATCAGCAGGCGGAGGCCGTGACGCGGCTCGTGCACCGGTCGCACGACGTCGACCTTTCCAATGTTGCGACCAAGGCCGAACTGAAGGCCGAGCTGGCGGAAACCAAGGCCGAGATCATCAAATGGATGTTCGGCACCATCGGCTTCCAGACGCTCATCATCCTTGGCGCGGTGATCGCCCTGGCGCGGCTTCTCCAGCCCTGAGACAAGCCTTTCGGCGCTTTTGTTTCAAAATGTGAATCGTTCCTGAATCCCAAGGGCTTGCCAGCGAATCGAAGCTCTGATTCCTTGGGGCAGATTCGTTCCCTGATTTGAGTCGAGCGTGCGGACGCCGGCGCCTGAGGCGCTGGAAGACTCGGACTCAAACCGGAGGAACTGGCCCGGAGGAACGGGCGCGGCCAAACGGATGAGGGGACTGCCGGTACATGGCGAAGAAGCACGTTGCCGTTCTCATGGGCGGGTTTTCCTCGGAGCGTCCGGTCTCGCTGGCTTCCGGCGAGCCCTGCGCCGACGCGCTCGAGGCCGAGGGCTACCGCGTGACGCGCATCGACGTCGGGCGCGACGTGTCGCAGGTGCTGGCCGAGCTGAAGCCGGATGTCGCCTTCAACGCGCTCCACGGTCCGTTCGGCGAGGACGGCACCATCCAGGGCATTCTCGAATTCCTGCAGATCCCCTACACCCATTCCGGCGTGCTGGCCTCGGCGCTGGCCATGGACAAGGGGCAGGCCAAGATCGTCGCCCGGGCTGCCGGCATCCCCGTCGCGCCCTCCATGGTGATGAGCCGGTTCGACATCGGCGACACCCATCCGATGGAGCCTCCCTATGTCGTCAAGCCGGTGCGCGAAGGGTCGAGCTTCGGCGTCGTCATCGTCAAGGAGGATCAGGCGCATCCGCCGCAGGTCATCGGCTCGTCCGAGTGGCGCTATGGCGACACGGTGATGGTCGAGAGGTTCGTCCATGGCCGCGAGCTGACCTGCGCGGTGATGGGCGACAAGCCGCTCGGCGTCACCGAGATCGTGCCGCTCGGCCATTCCTTCTACGATTACGACTCGAAATACGCGCCCGGCGGCTCAAAACACGAATGCCCCGCGAAAGTTTCACCGATTATTTACCAAAAGATACTGACACTGTCGCTGAAGGCACATCAGGCGATCGGCTGTCGCGGGGTCTCCCGGTCCGACTTCCGCTATGACGACCGTCATTCCGAAGATGGCGAGGTGATCTGGCTGGAGGTCAACACGCAACCGGGCATGACGCCGACGTCGCTTGTGCCGGAACTCGCCGCGGCGGCGGGCTACGGGTTTGGTGAGTTTCTGAGCTGGATGGTGGAGGACGCTTCGTGTTCTCGTTGACGGCAGGACGGAATGACGGGGCCGGCGGGGCTGGCCCGCGCGGTGGCCGGGCGCTTGGCGCCGGCGGCCTTGTCCTGCCGCGCGCGCTGCGCAAGCCCGCGCGCTTCGTGTCGCGGTTGGTCTCCGGCGATGTCGAGCCCCCGCCCTTCGCCATGCTCGCCCTGTCGGCCGCCATGATCGGCTCGTTCTCGCTTTACGGCGTCGTCGCCGGCGGTCACCTGCCTTCCGTGGTGCAGGCGGTGACGGCGCGCACCGGCTTCGCCATCGACGAGATCCGCGTCTCCGGCAATGTCGAGACCTCCGAGATCGACATCTTCGACCGCGTCGGCCTCGACGGCTGGACCTCGCTGATCGGCTTCGACGTGCGGCAGGCGCGCGAGCGCATCGAGAGCCTGCCCTGGGTCGAGAACGTCACCGTGCGCAAGGTTTATCCCTCGACGCTCGAGGTGAAGGTCGCCGAGCGCGAGCCTTTCGCCATCTGGCAGCAGGGCGCGCTGCTCTCGCTCATCGAGGCGGACGGCAGCGTGATCGCGCCGCTTTCCGGCACGCGCCATGCCGGCCTGCCGCTCGTCGTCGGGTTCGGGGCGGACAAGGCGGCGGCCGGCTTCGTCGCGCGCGTCGCCGCCTATCCCGAGCTTGCGGGCCGCGTCAGGGGCTATGTGCGCGTTTCCGACCGCCGCTGGGACCTCCGGCTCGACAACGGCATGACGGTCAAGCTGCCGGAAGCCGGCGAGGATGCCGCTCTGACGGAACTGGTGGCGCTCGACGCCCGCCACGGCCTGTTCTCGCGCGATGTCGAGACGGTCGACATGCGGCTGGCCGACCGGCTGGTGGTCAAGCTGGCGCCCGACGCGGCCGCCGCGCGCGAGGCAGCGCTGAAGGAACGTCTCGGCAAGAGCTACCGGCCGGCGGGGCAGGCGATATGAGCTGGCTCGGCGGACAGAAGGATGCATCGGCCGCCCGTTCCGGCGTGGTCACGGTGCTCGACATCGGCTCGACCAAGATCTGCTGCATCATCGGCAAGCTGAAGCCCTGCGCCGAGAGCGAGCGGCTGCCGGGGCGCACCCATCAGGTGCGCGTCATCGGCATCGGCCACCAGAAGTCGCTCGGCGTGAAGTCGGGCACGATCATCGATCTCGACGGGGCCGAGCAGGCGGTGCGGCTTGCCGTCGATGCGGCCGAGCGCATGGCCGGGCTGACGGTCGAATCGCTGATCGTCAACGTCTCGGCCGGCCGGTTGAAGAGCCAGGTCTTCTCCTCGACCGTCAATCTCGGCGGCCACGAGGCGGGCGAGGGCGACATCCGCCGCGTGCTCGCCGCCGGCGCAAGGCTGGCGCAGCGCGCCGAGCGCGAGGTGGTCCATTCGCTGCCCGTCGGCTTCTCGCTCGACGCCGAGCGCGGCGTGCGCGACCCGTCCGGCATGATCGGCGAGGTGCTGGGCGTCGACATGCACGTGCTGACCGCCGACGCCGCGCCGCTGCGCAATCTCGAACTGTGCGTCAACCGCGCGCATCTGTCGGTCGAGCGCATGGTGGCGACGCCCTATGCCAGCGGCCTGTCGGCGCTGGTCGACGACGAGGCCGAGATGGGGGCCGCCTGCATCGACATGGGCGGCGGCACGACGACGATCTCGATCTTTTCCGAAGGCCGCTTCGTCCATGCCGAGGTGCTGCCGGTGGGCGGCGGCCACGTGACGATGGACCTTGCGCGTGGGCTTTCGACCCGGCGCGAGCATGCCGAGCGGCTGAAGGTGATGCACGGCTCGGTGCTGCCGATGGCCGACGACGACCGTGACATGGTGACGATCCAGCCGATGGGGCAGGACGACGCCGACGTGCCGCAGCACGTGCCGCGCGCGGTGATGAACCGCATCATCCGCGCCCGCGTCGAGGAGACGCTGGAGATCGTGCGCGACCGGCTGAACCGATCCGGCTTCGGCGGCGTCGCCGGGCGGCGCGTGGTGCTGACGGGCGGCGCCAGCCAGCTTGCCGGCCTGCCGGAGACGGCGCGGCGGATTCTGGCGCGCAACGTGCGGCTGGGACGGCCGCTCGGCGTCGCCGGGCTGCCGGAGGCGGCCAAGGGGCCGGCTTTTTCCACCGCCATGGGCCTTCTGATCTATCCGCAGGTCGCGGCGATGGAGGACAGACGGCCAAGGGGCGGGATTCTGCGCTTTCGCGCAACGGGTACACAAGGTCCGCTCGGGCGCGTCGGCCGGTGGATCAGGGACAGTTTTTGAGTAGCAACGGGGACAGCCCCAGGGCGGCCGCAGCGGCGAAGCGGCAGGAAAGGCGAGAAGGACGACAACGATGACCATCAATCTCAAGAAGCCGGACATCACCGAGCTGAAGCCGCGCATCACCGTTTTCGGTGTCGGCGGCGGCGGCGGCAACGCCGTCAACAACATGATCACCGCTGGCTTGAAGGGGGTCGAGTTCGTCGTCGCCAACACCGACGCGCAGGCGTTGACCACCTCGAAGTCGGAGCGCCTGATCCAGCTCGGCGCCAACGTCACCGAAGGGCTCGGCGCCGGCGCGCTGCCCGAGGTCGGCCGCGCCGCGGCCGAGGAGTGCATCGACGAGATCATCGACCACCTGTCCAACACCCATATGTGCTTCGTCACCGCCGGCATGGGCGGCGGCACGGGCACGGGCGCCGCGCCCGTGGTGGCGCGCGCCGCGCGCGAGAAGGGCATCCTCACCGTCGGCGTCGTCACCAAGCCGTTCCACTTCGAGGGCCAGCGCCGGATGAAGACGGCCGACCAGGGCATCGAGGAACTGCAAAAATGCGTCGATACCCTGATCGTCATCCCGAACCAGAACCTGTTCCGCATCGCCAACGACAAGACCACCTTCGCCGACGCCTTCGCCATGGCCGACCAGGTGCTCTATTCGGGCGTCGCCTGCATCACCGACCTGATGGTCAAGGAAGGGCTGATCAACCTCGACTTCGCCGACGTCCGCTCCGTCATGCGCGAGATGGGCAAGGCGATGATGGGCACGGGCGAGGCCTCCGGCGAGGGCCGGGCGATGGCCGCGGCGGAAGCCGCGATCGCCAATCCGCTGCTCGACGAGACCTCGATGAAGGGCGCCAAGGGCCTGCTGATCTCGATCACCGGCGGCCGCGACCTGACCCTGTTCGAGGTCGACGAGGCCGCGACCCGCATCCGCGAGGAGGTCGATCAGGACGCCAACATCATCCTCGGCGCCACCTTCGACGAGGAGCTCGAAGGCGTGATCCGGGTGTCGGTGGTGGCTACCGGCATCGACAAGGTCGCTGCCGAGATCAACACGCCGCCGATCTCGATCCGCCAGCCGCAGAAGCCGGTGCAGGCCGCGCGCCCAATCGAGGCTCCGCGCCCCGCCGCCCCCGCGCCGCAGCCGCAGCCGCAGCTTCAGGCCGAGGCCCCGCGTCAGGCCGACCCGATCGCCGATGCGATCCGCGCCGCCGAGGCCGCGCCGGTCGCCGCCGCGATCCAGCCGGCGCAGGACGAGGCCGAGTTCCGCCCGGCGAGCCGTCTGTTCGCCGCCACGCAGCCGGCAGCGCCAGTCCAGCCCGCCGCGCCGCAGATGGCCGCGCCGATGCAGCAGCCGGCCCCGCAGGCCGCGCCGCGCGTCGAGATGCCGGCTCCGGTCCAGCCGCGCATGCCGCGCGTGGAGGATTTCCCGCCGGTGGCGCGCGCCGAGATGGAGCAGGTCCACGGCCAGCCCCACGATCATGAGGAGCGCGGCCCGATGGGCCTGCTGAAGCGGCTGACGCAGGGCCTGTCGCGCCGCGAGGAGGAGCAGACCCGGCTCCAGCCGGCGCAGCCGCGCGAGCCGCGCCTGCTCCAGCCGGCGCCCGAGGCGCGCCGCGCGCCGTCCGCCGACGGCCACCTCTACGCGCCGCGTCGCGGCCAGCTCGACGATCAGGGCCGGCTGTCCGTGCAGCCGCGCGCGGCCCATGACGACGACCAGCTCGAGATCCCGGCCTTCCTGCGCCGGCAGGCGAACTAGGACGGGTTTGGCGCGTTACAAAAGAGGAGGGCAGGCGTGCGAACGCCTGTCCTCGCCGATGAAAGACGTTTTGTTTCAACGGGTTGGTGTCATCTCCCGTTCTGTCGTGTAGCGTAACAATGAGTAAGAAACCGTGATTTGGCGGATTTATCCCGTGTCACTATCTTCCCCCGCAATAAATTGCCGGGCAGGGATTCGTGGGGGTAGGGCCCTGCCGGCCAGAAACGAGCACGACAGCCGGCTTGATGACCCGGCAAGCGTAACCGGGACGGGCTGATGGGGATCGAGTTGCACGATTATCAAATGACGCTCGGCTCGCGCGTATCGTTGTCCGGTATCGGCGTCCACAGCGGCAAGCCCGTCACCATCCATTTCTCCCCGGCCGATCCCGACACCGGAATCATCTTCCTCAAGAATGATGACAAGGGAACGACGCATGAGGTGCGCGCGCTCGTGGCCGAGATCGGCGCGACCGAGCTGTGCACCGTGCTGGGCGATCCCAAGGGCATCCACGTCGCCACGGTCGAGCACCTGCTCGCCGCCTTGTCGGCGCTCGGCATCGACAATGTGCTGATCGAGATCGACGGCAGCGAGGTTCCGATCCTCGACGGCAGCGCAGCGATGTTCGTCGAGGCGTTCGACCGGGCCGGCATCGTCCCGCTCGGGGTGAAGCGGCGCTATATCCGCATCGTCAAGCCCGTCCGCATCGACAGCGGCGCCTCCTGGGCCGAGTTCCATCCCTATGACGGCACCCGCTTCGAGGTCGAGATCGACTTCGAGAGCCCGGCCATCGGCCGCCAGTTCTATGCCGCCGACATCACGCCCGACCTGTTCCGCCGCGAGATCTCGCGCGCGCGCACCTTCGGCTTCATGAAGGACGTCGAGCGGCTGTGGGCCTCGGGCCACGCGCTCGGCTCGTCGCTCGAGAACACGGTGGTGGTCGGCGACGACGGCCGCGTCGTCAACATGGAGGGGCTGCGCGGCGAGAACGAGTTCGTGCGCCACAAGATGCTCGACGCGATGGGCGACCTCGCGCTGGCCGGCGCGCGCTTCATCGGCCGCTTCCGCTCCTATCGCGGCGGCCACCGGCTCAACGCCGCGGCGCTCCGGCGCCTGCTTTCCGACCGCTCGGCCTTCGAGATCGTCGAGACGACGAGGCGCGAGCGCGGCCGCGTGGCCGAGATGATCGCCGTCAACGCGCCGGTCTACGCGCCCTGGATGATCTGACCCCCGCGGCGGGCTTCCTTCGGCCGGTTTGCCCGGCCGGCAGCGCGATGCTGCCACAAAAAAGCGCCATTGCCCGGTGATGACGTTGCCGAGGGACGGCAGTTCGACTATGACTGCCGCGATATTTCGACCATCAGGCAGAGGGCGGAAAGCCGCATGACCGAACCCCGCAGAGCCGATCGTGCCGTGCATCGGCGTTTCGTCGGGCTGGCCGTCGCCGCGGTCGCGCTGCCGATGCTGGCCTCGGCCTGCGCCAGCGACAAGGAAATGGACCTCGCCTCCTATGTCGAGAGCGTGGAGCCGGCCGACGCGCTCTATAACCAGGGCTTGGCCAATCTCGAAGCCGGCCGCATGAGCGAGGCGTCGCGTAAATTCGACGCCGTCGACCGCCAGCACCCCTATTCCGAGCACGCCCGCAAGTCGATGGTGATGACCGCCTTCACCAATTACCGCATGGGCAAGTACGACGAGGCCATCAACACCGGCAAACGCTACGTGTCGCTCTATCCGACCTCGGAGGAGGCGGCCTACGCGCAGTACATCATCGGCCTGTCCTACTACCGGCAGGTGCGCGACGTGACGCAGGACCAGAAGGAAGCGCGGCTGCTGGCCGAGACCATGCGCGAGCTGATCGAGCGTTGGCCCGATTCCGAATATGTCGATGACGCCAACGCCAAGATCCGCTTCGCCCGCGACCAGCTCGCCGGCAAGGAGATGCAGATCGGCCGCTACTATCAGGAGCGGCGCGAGTACATCGCCGCGGTCAAGCGGTTCCGCAACGTGGTCGAGATGTATTCCGACACCCGCCATATCGAGGAGGCGCTGGCGCGCCTGACCGAGACCTATTACGCGATGGGCCTCGCCTCCGAGGCGCAGACCGCCGCCGCCGTGCTCGGACACAACTATCCCGAAAGCCAGTGGTACAAGGACTCCTACGCGCTGCTGCAATCGGGCGGTCTGTCGCCGCGCGAGGACAGCGCCTCATGGCTGTCGCGCGCCGGCAAGATAATCGCCGGAAGCTGACCCCGCCGCGCCTCGATGCTCGCCCATCTGTCGATCCGCGATATTGTCCTGATCGAACGGCTCGATATTGATTTTCCGGCCGGGCTCTCGGTCCTGACCGGCGAGACCGGGGCGGGCAAGTCGATCCTGCTCGACGCGCTGTCGCTGACGCTCGGCGCGCGCGGCGACGCCTCGCTGGTGCGCCACGGCGCGGCGCAGGGCGGCGTCACGGCGGTGTTCAACGTGCCGCACAACCATCCCGCCCGCGTGCTGGCGCGCGACAACGGCTTCGACGATGAGGGCGATCTGATCCTGCGCCGCAGCCAGTCGGCGGACGGGCGCAGCCGCGTCTTCGTCAACGACCAGCCGGCCAGCGTCGCGCTCCTGCGCGAGATCGGGCGCCAGCTGGTCGAGATACACGGCCAGCACGACGACCGCGCGCTGGTCGACGCCGCCGCCCATCGCGACCTGCTCGACGCCTTCGGCGGCCATGCCGGCGTCGCGCAGTCGCTCAGCCATGCCTGGCGGGCCTGGCGCGAGGCCGAACAGGCGCTGGCGCGTCATCGCGCCAGGGTGGAGGCCGCCGCGCGCGAGGCCGACTATCTGCGCGCCTGTGTCGAGGAACTGTCGAAGCTGGAGCCGCTGCCGGGCGAGGAAACGGAGCTTGCCGAGCGCCGCGCGGCGATGATGCGGGCGGAGAAGTCGGTCACCGACATCGCCGACGCGCAGGAGGCGCTGTCGGGTCAGAATTCGGCGGTGCCGCAGCTCGCCAGCCTGATGCGCCGGCTCCAGCGCAAGGCCGAGGCCGCGCCGGGGCTGCTCGACGACATCGTCAAGGCGCTGGACGAGGCGCTGGTCGCGCTCGATACGGCGCAGGTCGCCGTCGACGAGGCGTTGCGGGCCACGGCTTTCGACCCGCAGGCGCTGGAACAGGCGGAGGAGCGGCTGTTTTCTCTGCGCGCGGCCGCACGCAAGCACTCGGTCGCCGTCGACGACCTCGCCGCGCTGCGCGACACGATGGCGGCCGACCTTGCCGATCTCGACGCCGGCGAGGAGCGGCTGGTTGCGCTGGAGAAGACGGCGCAGGCGGCGCGCGCGGCCTATGACGAGGCGGCGGCGCATCTGTCGCAGTTGCGCCACGGCACGGCCGAGGCGCTGGCAAGGGCGGTGATGGCCGAGCTTCCGGCGCTGAAGCTGGAGCGGGCCGAGTTCATCGTCGAGATGGCGAGCGAGCCGGAGGACCGGACGGAAAGCGGCATCGACCAGGTCGAATTCTGGGTCAGGACCAACCCCGGAACCCGCGCCGGCCCGATCATGAAGGTGGCGTCGGGCGGCGAGCTGTCGCGCTTCCTCTTGGCGCTGAAGGTGGCGCTGGCCGACAGGGGCTCGGCGCCGACGCTCGTTTTCGACGAGATCGACACCGGCGTCGGAGGCGCCGTGGCCGACGCCATCGGCCAGCGCCTGGCACGGCTTGCCGAGCGCATCCAGGTGCTTTCGGTGACCCATGCGCCGCAGGTGGCGGCGCGTGCGGCCACGCACTATCTCATCTCCAAGTCCGGCGGGGCCGACAGGGTCGCCACCGGCGTCGCCGCCCTTGCGCGACAGGCGCGGCAGGAGGAGATCGCCCGCATGCTGGCCGGCGCCACCATCACCGAGGAAGCCCGCGCCGCCGCCGACCGGCTGTTGAGCGAGAACGCGGCGGCGGGGTGAAAGGGCGCGTCATCCCGGCCAAGGGAGCGGAGCGACCGCAGAGCCGGGACCCATTGGCCGCAAGATCGTCAGGCACGGCCCGGTCCTCGCGCTGGCGCGCTTCAGAG
>DAOMOI010000019.1:0-14726 GCA_035444225.1 Aquamicrobium sp.
GACGCTGACCGTGCGCAACCTCGCCAACGCCAATGTCGGCCCGGCCGATTTCGTCCGCCCCGGCCACGTCTTCCCGCTGGTGGCGCGCGAGGGGGGCGTGCTGATGCGCTCGGGCCACACGGAAGCCGCGGTCGACCTGTGCAAGCTCGCCGGCCTGCCGCCGGTCGGCGTCATCTGCGAGCTGGTCAACGACGACGGCACGGTGATGCGCGGGCCGCAGGTCCAGGCCTTCGCCGAGAAGCACGGGCTGCGCCAGGTCTCGGTCGCCGACCTGATCGCCTACCGCCAGCGCCAGGAGACGCTGATCCAGCGCGTCGCCTGCTCCGACATCGAGACCGCGGCCGGACCGGCCAAGGCCTACACCTACCGCCTGCCGTGGGACGCGATGCAGCATTTCGTCGTCGTCTTCGGCGACATCCGCGACGGCGTCGAGGTGCCGGTGCGCCTGCACCCCGAGAATGTCGTCGCCGACGTGTTCGGTCCTGACAGCCGCCTCGACGCCATCATGCGCCGTATGGCCGAGAACCGGCGCGGCGTCATCGTCTATCTGCGCGAAGGTTCCGTCGGCGTCGGCCAGGGGGCGGGCCGCCAGCGCCCGGCGCTGGGCGACGAGGCGCATGAGGAGGCGCTGCTGCGCGAGAGCGAGTGGCGCGAGATCGGCCTCGGCGCGCAGATCCTGCGCGACCTCGGCATCTCCTCGATCCAGCTGATCGCCTCGCGCGAGAAGCACTATGTCGGGCTGGAAGGCTTCGGCATCGAGATCGTCTCGACCGACATCGTCTGAGCCGCGACGATTCGCGGTTCTATTCGCGGCTTGGCGAAACGGCGCGAAAGAGCCTATACCGGGGCATGACAACCCGTCTCTACTCGCACTCGATCTATCTCGACCACCTGACGCCGGCCGGCCACCCCGAGCGGCCGGACCGGCTGCGCGCCATCGAGCGCGTGCTGGAGGACGAGGCGTTCCAGTATCTCGACCGGCGCGAGGCGCCCGAGGGTGACGAGGCGGCGATCCTTCTCGCCCACCCGGAAGAGCACCGCGAGCGCGTGCGCGCCTGCATCCCGCAGGAGGGGCTGGCGCGCGTCGATGCCGACACCACCGCGAGCCCGAAGAGCTGGCAGGCGGCGCTGACCGCGATCGGCGCGGCCAATGCGGCCGTGGACGACGTGTTCTCGGGCGCGGCCGACAACGTCTTCGTCGCCGCCCGCCCGCCCGGCCACCACGCCGAGAAGACGACGGCGATGGGCTTCTGCTTCTTCAACAATGCCGCCATCGCCGCCCGCCATGCCCAGAAGAGGCACGGCGTCGAGCGCGTCGCCATCGTCGATTGGGACGTCCACCACGGCAACGGCACGCAGGACATCTTCTGGGACGATCCGTCGGTGCTCTATTGCTCCACTCACCAGATGCCGCTCTATCCCGGCACGGGGCAGAAGGGCGAGACGGGCGTGGCGGACAACATCGTCAACGCGCCGCTCGCCGCCAATGACGGCGGCGCGCAGTTCCGCGAGGCGTTCCGCACGCGCGTGCTCGCCGCCATCGACGCATTCCGTCCCGACCTGATCATCGTCTCGGCCGGCTTCGACGCCCACCACCGCGACCCGCTGGCCGAGCTGAACCTGACCGAGGACGATTTCGACTGGGCCACCGGCAAGCTGATGGACCGGGCCGGCACGTGGTCGTCGAACCGGCTCGTCAGCCTGCTCGAAGGCGGCTACGACCTGCACGGGCTGGCCTTCTCGGTCGCCGCCCATGTCCGCCGCCTGATGAATGGATGAAGAAGAATGCCGGCTGAAAACCCGAACGACGACATCAAGGCGATGAGCTTCGAGCAGGCGCTCGAGGCGCTGGAGCGCATCGTCGACGACCTCGAGCGCGGCGACGTGCCGCTGGAACAGTCGATCCGCATCTACGAGCGCGGCGAGGCGCTGAAGGACCATTGCGGCAGGTTGCTGAAGGCGGCCGAGGACAAGGTGGAAAAGATCCGCCTTTCCCGCGACGGCCAGCCCGCCGGCACGGAGCCGCTCGACCCGGAATAGCGCCAGCCTTGCCGCGCGGGCGCTCCGGTCCTATCTTAGCCAGACTTGGCTAAGGAGGCGACGATGCCGACCGTGAACATGCTGGAAGCGAAGACCTCGCTGTCGCGCCTCGTCGAGGCGGTGGAAAGCGGCGCGGAAAAGGAAATCATCATCGCCCGCAACGGCAAGCCGGCGGCGAAGCTGGTGCCGCTCGACGCTGTGCCGGGGAAGAAGCTCCGTCTGGGGCTGGCCCGGGGTAAATACCCTCCTCTCGACTACGAAGCGTTCCAGGCCCTTGATGCCGAAGTCGCCCGCATGTTCTTCGGCGACGACGAAAAGTGAGGCTGCTGCTCGATACGCATGTCGCGATCTGGGCGACGAACCTGCCGGAACGTATCCCCGAGCATTTCCATGCGCTGTTTCGCGAGGCATATCCGAATGTTTTCGTCTCCGCCGTCGCGGTGTGGGAGATCGCCATCAAGCATCAGCTCGGCAGGCCGGATGCGCCGCCCGTTTCCGGCCATCAGGCGCTGGTCGAGTTCGAAGCGGCAGGCTTCGGTATCTTGAACGTCACGGCTGCCCACGCTGCCTTCGTCGAGCATCTTCCATTGCATCATGGCGACCCCTTCGACCGGCTGATGCTGGCGCAGGCGATCGTCGAAGGCATGCAGCTCGTGACATACGATCGGCACCTTTCGCGCTACGATGTCGCTCTGCTGACATGGTCCTGAAGGAAAGCACGGTCCGATGAGCTTCTTCCCCGGCAACGACCCGCAACCCGGCGATGCCTTCGCCTGCGACGCCATCGAGACGCTGATCATCCCCAACGCCCGCGACATCGACGGATTCGCGGTGCGTCGGGCGCTGCCGACGGCGCGGCGGCGTCTCGTCGGGCCGTTCATCTTCTTCGACCGCATGGGGCCGGCGATCCTGCGCGGCGGCCAGGCGCTCGACGTGCGCCCGCATCCCCATATCGGCCTGTCGACCGTCACCTATCTCTTCGACGGCAGGATCAGGCATCGCGATTCGCTCGGCACCGAGATGGTGATCGAGCCGGGCGACGTGAACCTGATGACCGCCGGGCGCGGCATCGTCCATTCCGAGCGCTCGCCGGAGGAGCTGCGCGGCGGGCCGCTGGCGATCTCGGGTCTTCAGACATGGCTGGCGCTTCCCGACGGCAAGGAGGAGATCGCGCCGGTGTTCGAAAATACCGCGCGCGCAGACCTGCCGGTCGTCGATGCCGAAGGCGTCACCGGCCGCGTCATCATCGGCTCGCTCCATGGCTGGACCTCGCCGGTGGCGACGGCGTCGCAGACGCTTTATGCCGATCTTTCGATCGCGCCGGGCGCTGCCCTGCAAATTCCCGCCGAGGCGGAGGAGCGCGCCATCTACGTGCTCGAAGGCGATGTCGAGATTGCCGGCGACCGCTTCCCCGCCGACCGGCTGATCGCCTTCAAGCCGGGCGCGGAAATCGTGGTTTCCTCGACGCGCGGCGCGCATCTGATGCTGTTCGGCGGCGAATCGCTGGCTTCCCGGCGCTATATCTGGTGGAACTTCGTCTCCTCCTCGAAGGAGCGCATCGAGCAGGCCAAGGAGGAGTGGCGCACCGGCCGTTTCGACATCGTGCCGGGCGACGAGGAAGAGTTCGTGCCCCTGCCTGAAGGTTGAGGCAAATCGGCCGGCCAGGAACAAGGAAGCCTCTGGCCGCATTTACTTTCACGGCTTATGCGCCTATCTCCGGTCACAAGGCGCAATGACAAGGAACAGGCGAGAAGCCTTGAACCCACGTCCGCAAACACCTCTTCTTGACACGGTTCGCATCCCCGCAGACCTGCGCGGCCTGCCCGAAAGCGACCTGCCGCAACTGGCCGCCGAGCTGCGGGCGGAGATGATCGACGCCGTCTCGCAGACGGGCGGCCATCTCGGCGCGGGCCTCGGCGTCGTCGAGCTGACGGTGGCGCTGCATTACGTGTTCGACACGCCGGACGACCGGCTGATCTGGGATGTCGGCCACCAGGCCTATCCGCACAAGATCCTGACCGGCCGGCGCGACCGCATCCGCACCTTGCGGCAGGAGGGCGGACTTTCCGGCTTCACCAAGCGCACGGAAAGCGAATACGACCCCTTCGGCACCGCCCATTCCTCGACCTCGATCTCGGCCGGCCTCGGCATGGCGGTGGCGCGCGACTTGAAGGGCGGCAAGAACAACGTCATCGCCGTCATCGGCGACGGCGCGATGTCGGCCGGAATGGCCTTCGAGGCGCTGAACAATGCCGGCGCGCTCGATGCCCGGCTGATCGTCATTTTGAACGACAACGACATGTCGATCGCGCCGCCGACCGGGGCGTTGAGCCACTATCTGGCGCGCCTCGGCACCGGCCGCGCCTATCACGGCATTCGCGATTTCGGCAAGAAGCTGACCTCCTATCTCGGCAAGCGGGTGGACCGCGCCGTCACCCGCGCGGTCGAGCATGCGCGCGGCTACGTCACCGGCGGCACCATGTTCGAGGAGCTGGGCTTCTTCCACATCGGCCCCGTCGACGGCCACAATCTCGAACATCTGGTGCCGCTATTGCGCAACGTGCGCGACAACGGCAACGGCCCGGTGCTGATCCATGTCGTCACCCAGAAGGGCAAGGGCTACGCGCCGGCCGAGGCAGCCGCGGACAAGTATCACGGCGTCAGCAAGTTCGACGTCGTCAGCGGCGCGCAGGCCAAGGCCCCGGCCAACGCGCCGAGCTACACCAAGGTGTTCGCCGAAAGCCTGATCATCGAGGCGAAGGAGGACGAGCGCATCGTCGCCGTCACCGCGGCCATGCCGTCGGGCACCGGCCTCGACCTGTTCGGCGAGGCGTTTCCGGCCCGCACCTTCGATGTCGGCATCGCCGAGCAGCATGCGGTGACCTTCGCCGCCGGGCTGGCGGCGGAAGGGATGAAGCCTTTCGCCGCGATCTACTCGACCTTCCTCCAGCGCGCCTACGACCAGGTCGTGCACGACGTGGCGATCCAGAAGCTGCCCGTCCGCTTCCCCATCGACCGCGCCGGCTATGTCGGCGCCGACGGGCCGACCCATTGCGGCGCGTTCGACATCGCCTATCTCGCCGCGCTGCCGGATTTCGTGGTCATGGCCGCAAGCGACGAGGCCGAGCTGCGCCACATGGTGCGCACCGCCGCCGACTATGACGAAGGCCCGATCGCCTTCCGCTATCCGCGCGGCAACGGCGTCGGCGTCGACATGCCCGAGCGCGGCCAGAGGCTGGCCATCGGCAAGGGCCGGATCGTGAGGCAGGGTACCAAGGTCGCGCTGCTTTCGTTCGGCACCCGCCTTGCGGACTGCCTCGGCGCGGCCGAGGAACTCGAGGCCGCCGGGCTTTCGACCACGGTGGCCGACGCCCGCTTCGCCAAGCCGCTCGACGCCGACCTCGTGCGCCGACTGGCGCGCGAGCATGAGGTGCTGGTCACGGTCGAGGAAGGCTCGGTCGGCGGTTTCGCTGCCCACGTGCTGCATTTCCTCGCCCATGAGGGGCTGCTGGAGAACGGGCTCAAGGTGCGCCCGCTGGTGCTGCCCGACACGTTCACCGACCACGGCAAGCAGGAAAAGATGTATGCCGAAGCCGGCCTCGACGCCGCCGGCATCGTGCGCGCGGTGTTTTCCGCGCTCGGCCGCTCGGTCTCGGCCGCCTCGGCATAATCCTTTTCTAACCCTTCCGCTTGGGGCTTCCTTAGCCTGCCTCTGCTATCTCCTGCACGACAGGGAGATGGAGCAGGGATAATGCGCACCAAAGCGCTGGCCTTGCTGGCCGCCGGCTTGCTGGCGGGCGGCGAAGCCGTGGCCGATGGCCGATACGACCGCAAGCTCGACCGGGCCGCCGCCGAAATCGCCGCGGCGAAGATGGGTTCGCTGCGCGGCGGCTTCGAGCCGGGCGAGCGGCCGGCCCTGTTCGTGCCGCCGCCGGCGCCTGAAGCGCGGCGCGCGCCGCCGCCGCCCCGCCCCGGTGAGTGGCGCGACGGCCTCGCCATCGCCGTCGAACGCGGATCGAAGGTCTCTCCCGAATTGTAACGCTTGCCTTGGCGGCGCGCTTGGCTCACTGAGTGCGGATGAGCACGCAGGCCTCGCCCACGCAGAAGCTGCGCCTCGACGAGCTGCTCGTCCGGCGCGGGCTTTTCGCCACTCGCTCGCGCGCCCGCGACGCGGTGGCGCGGGGCGCAGTGCGTGTGGACGGCCGCGCGGCGACGAAGCCCGGCCAGCCGACCGGACCCGACGCCGCCATCGAGGTGGACGACCCGGCGCAGGCTTACGTCTCGCGCGCGGCGTTGAAGCTGATCGCCGGGCTGGACGCATTCGGCTTCGACCCGAAGGGCGCGCTGGCGCTCGATGTCGGCGCCTCGACCGGCGGCTTCACGCAGGTCCTGCTCGAACGCGGCGCGGCCCATGTCGTCGCGCTCGATGTCGGCCACGGCCAGCTCGATGCCGGCCTTGCCGCCGACCCCCGCGTCTCCGTGCTGGAGAGACTGAACGCGCGCGATCTGACGCCGGCGCATCTCGGGGCAGGGCGACCCGGCCTCGTCGTCTGCGACGTCAGCTTCATCTCGTTGAAGCTCGCTTTGCCGCCGGCGCTCGATCTCGCCGCGCCGGGTGCCGGTTGCGTGCTCCTCGTCAAGCCGCAATTCGAGGCCGGGCGCGAGGCTATCGGCAAGGGCGGCCTTTTGCGCGACCCGGCCGAGGGCGAGCGCGTCGCTGCCGATCTCGCTCGCTGGCTTGACGGGTTGCCCGGCTGGCGCAGCCTCGGCACCGTGCCGTCGCCCATCGAGGGCGGCGACGGCAACCGCGAATTCCTGCTCGGAGGGCTGAAGGACAGATGAGCGCGATCCTCACCATCGCAAGGCTGGGCGGGCAGGGCGACGGCGTCGCCGACACGGAAAAAGGGCCGGTATTCGTGCCGTTCGCGCTGCCGGGCGAACGCGTCAACGTCGCGCTGGCGGGCAGGAAGGCCGATCTGGTCTCCGTGCTCGACGCCTCGCCGCAACGCATCGAGCCCGCCTGCCGCCATTTCACCCGCTGCGGCGGCTGCGCCGTGCAGCATCTCGAGGCGGATGCATATCGCAGCTGGAAGCGCGGCCTGCTGGTCGAGGCGCTGCGGGCCAAGGGCATCGGCATCGAGGTCGGCCCGCTCGTTTCCTGCCCGCCGCATTCGCGCCGCCGTGCGGCCCTGACGGCCAGGCGCGCCGATAAGGGCATGGTTCTGGGCTTCAATGCCGCCCTGTCGCACCGTATCGTCGATATCGAGGAATGCCCGGTGATGCTGCCGCAGCTCGTCGCGGCGCTGCCGCTGTTGCGGCAGCTTGCCGGTCTGGTCGCCCGCACCAACGACGCTTTCCGCCTTTCCGTCACCCATACCGCCTCGGGTCTCGACGTCGCGGCGCAAGGTAGCGGCCGGCTTGAGGGCCAGCCGCGGCAGCGGGCGATCGAGTTCTGCATCGCCAACGGAATCGCCCGGCTGACCGTCGACGGCGAGATCGTCATCGAGCCGAAGAAGCCGGCGCTCATGGTCGGCGAGGTTTCGGTTTCGCCGCCGCCCGGCGCCTTCCTTCAAGCCGTGGAGACGGCGGAGGAGGCGATGTCCGACCTCGTCGCCGGCCATCTCGCCAGGGCGAAGCGCGTCGCCGACCTGTTCGCCGGCATCGGCACCTTCGCGCTGCGGCTGGCCCGGCAAAGCGAGGTTCACGCGGTCGAGGGCGACGCCGCCGCGCTTGCCGCGCTCGATCGCGCCTTCCGCTTCGGGCATGGGCTGAAGAAGGTGACGGTGGAAAAGCGCGACCTTTTCGTGCGGCCGCTGACCTTCAAGGAGCTCGACGCCGGCTTCGACGGGCTGGTCTTCGACCCGCCGCGCGCCGGTGCGGAAGCGCAGGCCGCGCAGATCGCCCGCTCGCAGGTGCGTCTGGTGGCGGCGGTGTCGTGCAACCCGCTGACGCTGGCGCGCGACCTCGCCATCCTGATCGCGGGCGGCTACGTGCTGAAAAGCGTCACGCCGATCGACCAGTTCCTGTGGTCGCCGCATCTCGAAGCCGTGGCGCTGCTGGAGAAGCCGAAGAAGCGGCGCTGAGCTTTTCGTCGGGGCGGCGCGGCTTGAATCGGAATTGCTCTACACCGCCGCCAAAAGCCCTTCCACGAAGGCCGGCACCACTTCGGTGGCGCGGCCGTGGACGAGCTCGTCGAAGGAAGAGGCGGTTTCGGACGGCTCCAAGTTCAGCTCGACGGTGCGTGCGCCGGCATGCTTCGCCTCCTCGACGAAATCGGCTGCCGGGTAGACATGGCCCGACGTGCCGATGGCGACGAAAAGCTCGGCCGCGCCCAGCGCGCGATAGATGCGGTCCATGTGATAGGGCATCTCGCCGAACCACACCACGTCCGGCCGCAGCCGGCCGATGGTCGAGCAGGCCGGGCACTGCGAGCTCGTCGTCATGTCGCCGTGCCAGCGCGAACGCTGGTGGCAGGCCTCGCACAGCGCCGAGAACAGGTCGCCATGCATGTGGATCAGCTTTTCCAAGCCGGCCGCCTCGTGCAGATGGTCGATGTTCTGGGTGATCAGCGTGAATGCGCCGGAATATGCCTTCTCCAGCCGCGCCAGCGCCAGATGCGCCGCATTCGGCTTGGCCTCGGCGACGCCGCGTCGGCGGCGGTTATAGAAATCGTGCACCCGCGCGGGATTGTGCGCGAAGGCATCGGGCGTCGCATAGTCGCGCCAATCCACCTTTGCCCAGATGCCGTCGCGGTCGCGGAAGGAGGCGATGCCGGACTCGACCGAGATGCCGGCGCCGGTGAGAATGACGATGGAGGAGGGAGGCGCCATGCCGACTCTGCTTGAAATGATCGGATAATGAGCGCATATTGAGCATGGAAACGTCAATCTGCGCAAGGATAATGTCATGAGCAGCATGGCACTGGAGATTTCGGCTGAACGGTTCGGCGAGGGCGGCACGCCGTTCCTGTCGCCGCGCCGCGTCGCCGCTCTGCTCGGCGTGACCATGACCGAGCTTGCGGCGCTGATCGGCGTCGCCCGCAACACGCTGGCCGCGCGCGGCGGCGCGCGCAAGGTCGACGCGGCGTTGAGCCCCGTGGTGCGGGTGCTGGCCATGGCCACCGAGATGGCCGGCTCGCAGGAGCGCGCCGCGATCTGGTTCAAGCACCAGCCCATCCCCGGCTGGGCCGGCAAGACCGCCTACGATCTGGTGCGCGAGGGCAAGGCCGACAAGGTGCTCGCCTATCTGGAGGCCGTGCGCGCCGGCATTTATGCCTGACGCCGAAGCTCCTGTTCGGCTGTGGCGCGCCTTCGTCCCGCGCTGGGCGCATCTGCCGCTCTCGGGCGAGGGCGCGGCGCGTTTCGGCGGGCGCTGGAACCCGGTCGACACGAAGGCGCTCTACGCCGCGCGCGAATTGTCGACCGCCTGGGCCGAATACAATCAGGGCTTCGTCCAGCACCCGGCCCTGATCGCGCAGCTCGAACTCGATGGCGCGCGCCTTGCCGACCTGACCGACGAGGCCGTGCTGGCACGGCACGGGCTCGATCCCGCCATCCACCGCTGCGAATGGCGCGCCGATCTGGACGAGGGCAGGGCGCCGCAAACCCACGCGCTGCGCGCGGCGCTGCTGGCCGAGGGCCATGACGGCGTCGTCTACCCGTCCTTCATGTCGCCCGGCGGCACCTGCGTCGCGCTGTGGCGCTGGAACGGGCCGGGCGAGCCCGTGCTGAAGGTGATCGACCCCGAGGGCCGGCTGCCGAAATCGGCGGCGTCGTGGATTTAGAGCATCGAACCGGAAGGTGGCTACCGGCTCGCGCGGGCCGCGAGCGAACCCCACTCCGCCAGTAACGCGTCGCGGGCGCGCAGCCCTCCCGAACGCTGTTCGCGCCGCTCGTCCCGGGCAAGCCGCGCGAACACCACGGTGGTGGCGTCCTTCTGCGCCCAGCCGACATACCAGCCCCAGCCGCGTGCGCGGTCGAGGCTGCCATCCGCATTGCGGGGATAGGCGGAGCCGATCTTGCCCGAAATCCGCCATCCATCGGACGATCCGCCGCTTTCGACGATCGCGACGGTCTTTGCGGCGGCGTCGCGCGAGATCGGCAATCGCCCGGTGATCAGCTCGCGCAGGAACAGGGTCTGTTCGCGCGGCGAGATCGTCAGCGACGAGGAGATCCAGGCCCGCTCCAGGGCGTTGTCCTTGCCGGGGTCGCCCGAAAAATCGGCATTGCCGTAGGCAAAGCGCCGTCCGTAGTCCCGGAGCCGTTCCACGCCCAGCCCCTGCGCGATTCGCTGCGAATACCAGACGACGGAATGGCGCATCCATGCCGTGGGATCGGTGGGTCGCCGCCATGCCTCGCCGCCCCAGTCGGAATCGCCGGGCCGGAAGGCAAGCACCGGGCTGTGGGCATCCGCCAGCAGCCCGGAATCATAGCCCATCGCCGCCAGCGCGATCTTGAACGTGGAAGCGGGCGTGACCCGCGTCTCGCAATCGCCTTCGCTCAACAGCACCTGTCCGTCGCGCGCATCGGCGATCACGGTGCAGACCACCGCCGCCTGAGCGGAAGAGGCGGCCATCGCCGCCAGCGCGACAAGGAAGATATGCGCGCCGCGCATTATGCCCGCGTGCCGCCGACCGTCATCCGGTCCATGCGCAGGTGCGGCTGGCCGACGCCGACGGGCACCTGCTGGCCCGCCTTGCCGCACATGCCGATGCCGTTGTCGAGCTTCGAATCGTTGCCGACCATCGACACGCGGTGCATCGCGTCCGGGCCGTTGCCGATCAGCATCGCGCCCTTGACCGGCTGCGTCACCTTGCCGTTCTCGATCCGGTAGGCTTCCGTACAGCCGAACACGAACTTGCCGCTGGTGATGTCGACCTGCCCGCCGCCGAAGGAGACGGCATAGATGCCGTCCTTCACCGAGGCGATGATCTCGTCGGGCGTGTAGGGGCCGTCGGTCATGATCGTATTGGTCATGCGCGGCATCGGCATGTGCGCGTAGGATTCGCGCCGGCCGTTGCCGGTCGGCGCCATGCCCATCAGCCGCGCGTTGAGCCGGTCCTGCATGTAGCCGACAAGCCTGCCGTCCTCGATCAGCACCGTGCGGTTGGTCGCCGTGCCCTCGTCGTCGATGGTCAGCGAACCGCGCCGCTCGGCAATCGTGCCGTCGTCGACCACGGTGACGCCCTTCGCCGCAACCTGCGTGCCCATCAGCCCGGAAAAGGCCGAGGTCTTCTTGCGGTTGAAGTCGCCCTCCAGCCCGTGGCCGACCGCCTCGTGCAGCATCACACCCGGCCAGCCCGAGGAAAGCACGATGTCGAACGTGCCGGCCGGCGCCGGCACCGCTTCCAGATTGACCAGCGCCTGGCGCAGCGCCTCTTCCGCCGCGTGCTTCCACGAATCTTCGGCAAGGAACTCGCCGAAGCTCTTGCGCCCGCCCATGCCGTAGGAGCCGGTCTCCTGCCTGTCGCCCTCGCCGGCGACGACCGAGACGCTGAAACGCACCAGCGGGCGGATGTCGCGCGCCACGCGCCCGTCGGCGCGAAGGATCTCGACATGCTGCCACGAGGAGGCCAGCGAGGCCGTGACCTGGCGCACGCGCGGGTCGCGGCCGCGCAGCCAGCCGTCGATCTCCTGCAACAGCTTCGCCTTGGCCTCGAAGCCCGGCTCGGCGATCGGGTTACCCTCGCCGTAGAGCCTGCGGTTGGTGCCGGCCGGCGCATCGGCAAGCGTACCGGAACGGCCGCCGGCGACCGCCGCGACCGCGCCGGCCGCGCGCTTCAGCGCCGCCTCGGACAACTCGCCCGAATGGGCATAGCCCGTCGCCTCGCCGGCGACCGCGCGCAGGCCGAAGCCGCGATCGGTGTTGAAATTGGCGGTCTTCAGCCGGCCATTGTCGAAGACCAGCGCCTCGCCCTCGCGATGCTCGACGTAAAGCTCGCCGTCGTCGGCGCCGGTCGTCGCGCCGGCGACGATCCGCCGGATCGCCTCCGGCGCGATGTCGAACTGGTCGAGGAGGCCGCTCAAGGTCCGGGTCACGCCCCTGTTCACGGAAGCGCGTCGAAGCCGTCCGCGAAGCCGGCGAGGTCGACGGGGATGCCGATTCCCTCTTCCGGCGTCTGGAAGACGATGAAGGTGGCGGCCTCGCCGGTCTTGAGCGTGTCGAGCAGCGGCTGCTCGAGGATCACCTCGGCGTAGCAGCCGTCCTGGAAGCAGCGCACGAAATAGGCGCGGCCGATATCCTTGCCGTCGACATTGAGGCCGAGCCCGTTGGGCAGCAGCACGCCGAGAGGGGCGAGCACGCGCAGGATCTCGGCGCGGTTGTCGGCCGTGCGCAGCACCACCACCGAAAGCCCCACCTCCGGCCGGTCTTCGGCGACGACGTTCTGCATCAGCGCGCACTGCTCGGCCGCGGCGCCGCCGGGCGTGTCGCAGATGATCGACCACGAGCCGTGGGTGGAGCGCACCGTGCCCTGCTGGGCGGCGGCCGGGCCGGAGAGCATCAGGCCGCAGGCGACGAGCGCCGCGGCGCTCGCCATCGCGAAGCCGACCGTGCGAGCGATTGCCGGCGCAATCCAGCCCGGCGCAATCCAGCCCAGCGCAATCCAGCAAAGCGTCATCAGGTTCATCCTCTTTTGATTGCGGCGTGACGAATCAGGCAAATCTAGCACGGGCGCGCGGCGCGGCGCGACCTTACCTATGGGCAGGCTCCGGGAATGGGAAAATTCGCTGCAAGTTGAGCAAAATCAAGGCGTCGGCGGCATTTTCCCCGGGCCGCGCAAAAATGCCGCAGCAAGTTCCGTACCATTCCCGGCCCGCGATCAAACCATTCCTTGCGGTCGGATAAAGATTGTGGTTTGAGATTGTGCTAGCCGCCCGCCCTTCGTCACCCGACGAGGCGCGGGGCGCTTGCGGTTTTGGCGAAGCAATTCGCGACGAGTTACGACGGGGAGACGACGAGGGTGATGAAGAAGTTCCTTGCAGGCGTGGCCGCCATTTCGCCGCTTCTGGCCGCGGCCAGCGCGTTCGCGGCGCAGCCGACGCCCTGGCAGCTCGGCCTCCAGCCGGCAGCCACCGCCATCATGGAAGAGATTCGCTGGTTCGAGCGCTACACCCTGTGGTTCATCGTGCCGATCACGCTGCTGGTCATGGTGCTGCTCGCCTGGTGCATCGTGCGCTATCGCGCCGGCGCCAACCCGGTGCCCTCGCGCACCAGCCACAACACGGTGATCGAGGTGATCTGGACCGTCGGCCCGGTGATCGTGCTCCTGTTCATCGCCGTTCCCTCCTTCCAGCTCCTCACCGCGCAATACACCCCGCCCGAGGAGCCGGCGATCACGCTGAAGGCCACCGGCGTCCAGTGGAGCTGGGAATATGAGTATCAGGACGGCGACGAGCCGCTGACCTTCTCCTCCTTCCTGCTGCGCGACGAAGACCGCGCCGACGCCGGCAAGGAGGACCGCGCCGCCTATCCGCGCCTTCTCGCCGTGGACAACGAGGTCGTCGTTCCCGTCGACACCACCGTGCGCGTCCTCGTCACCGCCGGCGACGTCATCCACGCCTTCGCCATGCCGGCCTTCGGCATCAAGGTCGATGCGGTTCCCGGCCGTCTGAACGAGACCTTCTTCAAGGCCCAGCGCGAGGGCATCTATTACGGCCAGTGCTCGGAGCTGTGCGGCAAGGACCACGCCTTCATGCCCATCGGCATCCGCGTCGTCAGCCGCGAGCAGTACGACACCTGGCGCGCGGCCGCGCAGGCCAATCTCGACGAGGCGAACAAGGCGCTCGTGGCTTCGATTTCCGGCCGCGCCATCGACGTCGCCGACGCCGGCCGTCAGGCCAGCGCGCAATAACAAGCATTACGGAGCGGAAAATGGCAGGCTCGGCATCGCACGACACCCACGCGGCCCATGACCACGACGACCACAAGCCGTCCGGCTGGACGCGCTGGGTCTATTCGACCAACCACAAGGACATCGGCACCCTTTACCTGATCTTCGCGATCTTCTCGGGCATCGTCGGCGGCTTCCTGTCGGTGATGATGCGCTGGGAGCTGGCGGAGCCGGGCATCCAGATCTTCCACGGCCTCGCCTCGATGATCTATGGCTACGAGGGCGCGGCCGCCATCGACGGCGGCAAGGAGCTGTTCAACGCCTTCACCACCTATCACGCGCTGATCATGATCTTCTTCATGGTCATGCCGGCGATGATCGGCGGCTTCGCCAACTGGATGATCCCGATCATGATCGGCGCGCCGGACATGGCGTTCCCGCGGCTGAACAACATCTCGTTCTGGCTGCTGCCGCCGGCCTTCCTGCTGCTGATGATCTCCTTCTTCATGCCCGGCTCCGCCGGCGGCCACGGCGCGGGAACCGGCTGGACGATGTATCCGCCGCTCTCCACCTCCGGCTCGCCCGGCCCGGCGTCGGATTTCGCGATCCTGTCGCTGCACGTGGCCGGCGCCTCGTCGATCCTCGGCGCCATCAACTTCATCACCACCATCTTCAACATGCGCGCGCCCGGCATGACGCTGCACAAGATGCCGCTCTTCGCCTGGTCCGTGCTCATCACCGCCTTCCTGCTGCTGCTGACGCTCCCCGTTCTGGCCGGCGGCATCACCATGCTGCTGACCGACCGCAATTTCGGCACCGCGTTCTTCGCGCCCGAGGGCGGCGGCGACCCGATCCT
>DAOMOI010000020.1:0-14661 GCA_035444225.1 Aquamicrobium sp.
GAAGCAGGGAATCTCGCGCCCGTCGGCCAGGCGCGGCAGCCAGTGGTCCTTCTGCGCCTCGGTGCCGAAATGAAGCAGCAACTCGCCCGGACCGAGCGAGTTTGGCACCATCACCGTGACGCCGGCGACGACGCTGGCCGAGGAGACCGTGCGCACCACCTCGGAATGGGCCGTATTGGAGAAGCCCAGCCCGCCGTAGCGTTCCGGGATGATCATGCCGAAGAACTTGTGCTCGCGCATGAAGGCCCAGACCTCGGGCGGCAGGTCGCGGTCCTGCCAGGCAATCCTCCACTCGTCGAGCATGGCGCACAGGTCGCGCACCGGGCCGTCGAGGAACGCCTGCTCGCGCGCCGACACCTGCGCGGGCGGCATGTCGAGAAGCTGCCGCCAGTCGGGATCGCCGGAAAACAGCGCGCCGTCCCACCACACCGTACCGGCCTCGATCGCCTCGCGCTCGGTCTGGGAGATCGGCGGCAGCGCCTTCGCGGCGCGGCGGAAGATCGGCCGCGTGATGTAGTCCCTGCGGAAATTTCGCATGTCCATGTCCCATGTCCTTGTCGGAACAGGAATGCGAGCGTGGCGGGAATGGTTCCTGTCCGTGCGGACGCGCTAGTCGCCCGGCGGGAGGCCGTCGCCGACGTGGACCATGCGCGTCGTCAGCTCGTAGCGCAGGCCGGCGGGATCGTAGGCGAGCCGGGCTTCGCCCATCAGCTCCTGCGGCAGCACCGCTTCGAGGATGCGGGAACCGAAGCCCTTGCGCGTCGGCGGCGCGGGCGGCGGGCCGCCGGTTTCCACCCAGGCCAGCCTGAGCTCGTCGTCGCTGCCCGGCCGGCCGGCCTTCCACGCGATGAGGACCTTGCCGGCGTCTGAGGAAAGGGCGCCGTATTTGAGCGCGTTGGTGGCCAGCTCGTTGATGGCGAGCGCAAGCGACATCGCCTGCTTCGCCGACAGCAGAACCGGCGTGCCCTCGATGTCGAACCGCCCTTCGCCGGTGCGAAAGGGCAGGAGCGCATGCTCGATGACCTCGCGGATGCCGGCTTCGGCCATGCTGGCGCGGGTGAGCAGCGCCTGCGCGTCCGCCAGCGCGCCGATGCGGCGCACCAGCGCCTCCCTGACCTCTTCCTTGCCGCGTCGCGACTGGAAGGTCTGGTTGACGATGGCCTGGAGCACGCTCAGCGTGTTCTTGATGCGGTGCTCGAGCTCGCCGTTGAGAAGGCGCGCCTGCCGCTGGGTCTCGATCTTGCCCGTCGTCTCGATGACGGTGTCCATCATGCCCTGAACGATGCCGTTCTCGTCGCGGATCGGGCTGTAGCAGAAGGTGAAATAGCACTGTTCGGGGTAGCCGTAGCGGTCGACGACGAGCGGGAAATCCTCGATGAAGGTCGCCTCGCCGGCATAGGCGCGGTCGGCAATGGGACCGATCAGGTGCCATGCCTCGCTCCAGACGTCGCGGAAG
This sequence comes from Aquamicrobium sp., assembly GCA_035444225.1. Taxonomy (GTDB): domain Bacteria; phylum Pseudomonadota; class Alphaproteobacteria; order Rhizobiales; family Rhizobiaceae; genus Aerobium. The sequence goes on from DAOMOI010000020.1 coordinate 1,457, forward strand.
GAGCGGCCGAGCGCCGGCGGCTTGTCGCCCAGGATCGGCCGGAAGGCGTCGTTGTGGATCACGGTCAGGTCCGGCCCCCAGACGATGCATTTGGGGAACTTCGAGGAGAGCGCCATGCCCACGGCCGTCTTAAGCGCCGTCGGCCAGTTCGACGGCGGGCCGAGTTCGTTGGCCGACCAGTCGTGCAGGCGGATAGCGGAACCCATCTCCCCGCCGCCGTCCAGGAAGTTCATGGAGCCGAGCATCGACAGAACCCTCATCGTCTTCCCGTCCCCGCCGCCGCATCGACCGACCGGCGCGCGCGAAGACATAGGAGCATAGCCGCCGCCGCGGGTGCTGTCATCGTGCTTCGCATGAGGGAAAAGAAGGCAGGTTCAGCTCCGGTCAGGCCCGTCTTCCTTGCGCGCGTCGCCCCGCCGCTCGACAAGGGCGGCCTGGAGCTTCAGCGCCAGTTCCAGAAGCCGTTCCGGCACCGGCTCCTTCTCGATCTCCCGCAGCAGCTGGTCGAATTCGCCCCGTGCCGTTTCGGGCGCGGTTTCGGCCGCGGCGGCAGCGCGCTTGTCCGGGCAGTCCTGTTCGTGCATCGAGTCGGGCCCCGATCCTTTCGGTCCTCTTGGTGCCGGTATCGACGGCCTTGGCCGATTTTGCAAGGCGCGGACGGCGCGTTCTCACCCCTTTTTGCCGTTTCCCGGGCCCCGGAAGCGGCAGGAACCAATGCCATTCTGGCGAGTTGCAGAACGACAACAGCCACCGGACCCCGGCATGAACCCCGTCCCAGACGCCCCGTCGGAACCTTCCATCCTGCTGCCCGGCCGCAATGCCTGGCGCATCGCCCGCGCCGACGCGCTCGCCTTCCTGATCGACGGCGAGGAATATTTCGCCGCCCTCGACAAGACGCTGCGCACGGCGCGCCGCTCGATCCGCATCGTCGGCTGGGACTTCAACCCCGACATAAGGCTGCGCCCGCGCGAAGGCGGCGAGACGCTCGGCGTGTTCCTGCGCCGGCTGGTCGAGCGGGAGCCGGAGCTGGAAATCCACATCCTGGTCTGGGCCATGGGGCCGATCTATTCCAGCCACTCGCTGAAGGTGTTCCGCCGCGACGGCTGGTCGAGCCATCCGCGCATCCATCTTTGCTTCGACACCCGCCACGCGCTGCGCGGCTCGCACCACCAGAAGATCGTGACCGTGGACGATGCGATCGCCTTCGTCGGCGGCATCGACCTGACCGGGGCGCGCTGGGACACCGGCCGCCACGCGGCGCATTGCCCGGAGCGGACGCGGCCGAACGGCGAACCCTACGGCCCGGTCCACGACGTGCAGGCCATGTTCTGCGGCGCGGCGGCGCGCGCGGCCGCGGATCTCGCCCGCTGGCGCTGGGAGCTGGCGGCGGGAACGAAGGCGGCGCCGGTGAGGGACGCCCGCGCCGCGTGGCCGCAGGAGATCCGAGCCGACATGCGCGGCTGCGCCACCGCGATCGCGCGGTCGGTGCCGGCGCTCTCCGGCCTCGACGAGCGGCGCGAGACCTTCCGGCTGACCCGCGACGCGCTGGCGGCGGCGAAGCGCCACATCTATATCGAGACGCAGTATCTGGCCTCCTTCGACATCGGCGACGTGCTCGAGGAAAGGCTGGCAGAGCGGCATGGGCCGGAGATCGCCATTCTCGTCACCAGCAGCTCGCGCGGGCTTCTCGAACAGTTCGTGATGGCCCACAACCGCGACCGGCTGATCCGTCGCCTCCACGACGCCGACCGCTTCGGCAGGCTGCGCGCCATGTATGCCGTGGTGCCGGCGGCGGACGGAAGCGAGTGCGAGGTGCTGATCCATTCCAAGGTGCTGATCGTCGACGACGCCTTCGTTCGCATCGGCTCGTCCAACATGAACAACCGCTCCGAGGCAATGGACATGGAGTGCGACATCGCGGTCGAGGCTGCCTGCGCCGACGAGCGCCGCGCCATCGCCGCCCTGCGCGAGCGGCTGATGGCCGAGCATCTCGACACCTCGCCGGCAGCGGTGGCGGCGGCGATGCGGCGCGGCGGCTCGCTGACCGGCGCGATCGACCGCCTCAACCGGCGGCCGCGCGGCCTGCGGCCGTTCAGCGTCGATCCGGCGGGCGGGACCGCGCCGGTTCCCGGCACGACGCTGCTCGATCCGAAGCGGCCCTTCAGCCCGTTGCGCAGGGCGCGCGAGGTCATCGCCTCGGCGGTGTCGCGGCTGATGCCGGGCGCGCTGTGAGCACATATTCGCTGATCGCGAACAGCGGCAGGCCGAAGGCCAGCGGCACGAAGAAATAGACGACCCGGAAGGCAATGAGAGCCCCGATCGCCGCGCCGCCGGGCAGAAGATAGAGCACCGTCGCCTCCAATACGCCCAGCCCGCCAGGCACATGGCTGGCCAGCGCCAGCACGTTGGCGATCGTATAGACCGAGGCGACCTCGAGATAGGCGACATCGGAGAAGGCCGCCAGCAGCTGGTGAAGGCAGGCGGCGACGCAGGCGAAGTTGAGCGTGCCCGCCGCGACCTGCCCGGCGGCGAGCGGCAGGGACGGCAGTTCGAGCGTCCAGCGGCCGAGCCTGAGCCGCCGGCGCAGGCAGGCGCAGAGCACGAGATAGAGCGCCGGCACGGCGAGGCATGCCGCGGCCAACCCGGCGAGCGCCGGCCGACCGAGCCCGAGGAGGCGCCCCGCCTCGGCCGGATAGAGCAGCAGGCCGATGCCGCCCAGCGCCGCAAGGCCGAGCCCGACGGTGATGCCGCAGAACAGGATGACCTTGGCGACGTCGCCCGCGCCCAGGCCCCAGCGCGCATAGAAGCGGTAGCGGATCGCGCCGCTGGACAGGGCCGCGAGGCCGACATTGTGGCCGATGGAAAGGCCGACGAAGGAGGCGAGCGCCGCCTGCCGCCACGCCAGCGGCCTGCCGGCATAGCGCAGGCCGAGCCAGTCGAAGAAGGTGAGGCACAGATAGGAGGCGGCCGCGAAGCCGGCCGCAAGGACAAGGCGCGAAGCGGGAATCGCGCCGGCCGAGGCCACGATCTCGTCCAGCGTGTAGCGGCTGAGCGCGCGGTAGAGCAGCACGGCGGCGACGCACAGCGCGGCAATGACGAGGAGACGCAGGAGAAGCCGGGAAACGGCCATGGGCTGCCTTTCGCGAGGGGAAACCGTCGGTAGCGGAACGGAAGCCGGCGCGCGCGGGTTCCCCCTTCCATGACGGGAAAGCGACAGGACGCCGGCGCGCCGCTGCGGCACATCAGGATACTGACCTACAACGTCCACTCCTGCCGCGGCACGGACGGGCGGCGCGATCCGGCCCGCATCGCGGAGGTCGTCGCCCGTTGCAAGCCCGACATCGCCGCGCTTCAGGAGGTCGATGTCGGCCGGGCCCGCTCCGGCGGCGTCGACCAGGCCCACCTCATCGCCGCGCATCTGAGCATGAAGGCCCATTTCCATCCGGCGCTCCATCTCGAACAGGAGCAGTATGGCGATGCCATCCTGACGGCGCTGCCGGCGCGGCTGGTGCGGGCCGCGCCCCTCCCCTCGATCGGCGAGCCGCGCGGCGCGATCTGGGTCTCGGTCGACGTCGGCGGCGCGCAGTTGCAAGTGATCAACACGCATCTGGGCCTGCGCCGGCGAGAGCGCGCCGCGCAGGTGGCGGCGCTGCTCGGCCCCGGCTGGCTCGGCAGCGCCGAATGCCGCGACGCGCCCGCCGTTCTCGTCGGCGACTTCAACACCGTTCCCGGCGCGCTCGCCTATCGCAATCTCGCCCGTCACGGCCGCGACGCGCAGCTTCATGCCGCGGCGCGGACGAAGGCCACCTTCCCGTCATGGCTGCCGATGCTGCGGCTCGACCACATCTTCGTCGGCGAGGGCGTCGAGGCGGTGGAAACGCAGGTGCTGGCCGACGGGCTGGCGCGCCGGGCCTCCGACCACCTGCCGCTCGTCGCCACCCTCGCCGTGCCGGCGCGGCCGCATGTCGAGGCGGCAGTCAGCCCTCCGCCAGCGCCCAGCCGCGCCTGAGATCGGCGACGAAGGCGGCGCGCTCCTTCTCCCGCGCCTCCGAATCGCGGATGCGCAGCAGCCAGGACGGATGGATGGTGGCGACCATGGGCGTGCCGTCGTCGAGCCGCCCGGCCTTGCCGCGCAGCGACGACACGGAAACCGGACGCCCGAGCAGGCTGCGCAAGGCGGTGGCGCCCATCGCCACCAGCACCGCCGGGGCGACGAGCTTGCGCTCCTGGTCGAGCCACCATTTGCAGCGGTCGATCTCGCCGGCATTGGGCCGCGCGTGAAGCCGCCGCTTGCCGCGCCGCTCGAACTTGAAATGCTTAACGGCGTTGGTGACGAAGATGCCGGCACGCGGGATTTCGGCCTCGTCGAGCGCGGCGTCGAACAGGCGTCCGGCCGGACCGACGAAGGGACGCCCGGCGATGTCCTCGCGGTCGCCCGGCTGCTCGCCGACGACCATCATGCGCGCCTGCCGATGCCCTTCGCCCGGCACGACCTGGGTGGCGTCGCGATAGAGCGGGCAGCGCGTGCACGCCGCCTCGAACGCCGCAAGCTCGCCGAGCGAGACGGCCTCCATCTCGGCGTCTGACATCGCAACATCCTCGAAAGCGCAGGCGGCCCGGCAGCGACAGGGAGGGAGACTGTCCCGCCGGGCCGCGCCCGCGGTCAGGCCGCCTTGTGGGCCTTCGCGCGCTCGTTGGCCGAGGTCTCGGCCAGCTTGGTCAGGTCCTCGTCGGTCATCGCCTCCTCCTTCAAGGTGGCGTCGAGAAGCCGCGCGGCGTCATTGAGGCCGAGCTCGGTGGCCCAGCGCTTCAACGTGCCGTAGCGGGTGATCTCGTAATGCTCGACCGCCTGCGCGGCGGAGATCAGGCCGGCGTCGAGGGCCGGCGTGTCCTTGAACTCGTCCATGATCTCCTCGCCTTCGGCGACGATGCCCTCGATGGCGTCGCAGGTCTTGCCGCGCGCCGCCTTGCCGATGATGTCGAACACCTGCTGGAGACGTTCGAGATGGCCCTCGGTCTGCTCGCGATGCTTCTCGAAGGCCGCTTTCAACTCGGTGGACTGCGCCGCGCGCTTCATCTTCGGCAGCGCCTTCAGAATCTTCCTCTCCGCGTAATAGATGTCCTTAAGGGTTTCATGGAACAGGTCGTCCAGCGTCTTTTCCCGTGCGGCCATGGCAGGCGTCTCCTTTTTCGAGAAGGTGATTGGTTGCCGCCTTAGAACCAGTTGCCGCGGCGTTTGTTCCCCGCCGGGAACCCGACCACGGGTTCGCCGGTTATCGGCGCGGCAACGGAGGGACGTTCCTTGGCGGCGAAAACGCGCAGATCCCGGTCCGGCGCGTCGCGGGCGACGCGCGACTTCGGCCGCGCGGCGGGCGGGGCGCTGCTGTTCTCCCTGCCTATGCTGATGACGATGGAGCTGTGGCAGCTCGGCTTCTATCTCGGCCCGGCGCGGCTTCTCGCGCTCCTCGTCAGCGCGCTGCCGCTTCTGGTGTTCCTGTCGCGCTACATCGGCTTCGAGCGCACCAGGGGCTGGCGCGACGACGTGCTCGACGCGCTGATCGCGCTCGGCACTGCCGCCGTGGTGTGCCTGACGCTTCTCCTGCTGTTCGGGACGATCACGCTCGATACGCCGGCCGACGAATGGGTCGGCAAGACCGCGATCCAGATGGTGCCGGCCGCGATCGGCGCGCTGCTGGCCAAGAGCCAGTTCGGCGCGTCGGCCGTGGAGGACGGCGCGGCTGCGGAGGAAACCTATGGCGGCGAGCTGTTCCTGATGGCGGTGGGGGCGCTCTTCCTCGGCTTCAACATCGCGCCGACGGAGGAGACGCTGCTGATCTCCTACCAGATGAGCGAGTGGCATGCGCTCGGGCTGATGCTCTTGTCACTGGCGCTGATGCACGGCTTCGTCTTCGCGCTCGGCTTCGCCGGCGGCTCGGAGGTTTCGGCCGACGAGCCGTGGTGGAGCGCATTCGTGCGCCTCACCCTGCCGGGCTACGTCGTCGCGCTGGCGATCAGCCTCTACGTGCTGTGGCTGTTCGGCCGCACCGATGGCCTCGACGCCGACGCCGTGGCGATGGCGACTGTGGTGCTGGCCTTTCCCTCGGCAATCGGCGCCGCCGCGGCGCGGCTGATCCTCTAGGGCCGCGCCGTGGGCAGCGAACGCAAGACCGACAGGCCGCTCGTCGAATGGGTCGCGGGCGCGCTGTCCTGCGTCCTCGTCGTTTCGCTCGCCGGCTTCCTGCTCCATCGCGCGCTGTCGGAAGACCGGCTCACCCCCCGGCTCTCGGCCGCCGTCGAGGCGGTCGAGCAGCGCGCGCGCGGCGCGCTCGTCAGGATCGTGGTTTCCAATGACGGCGACGCCACGGCGGCGGCCGTGCGCGTGCGCGCAACGCGCCGCGACGACGCCGTCGGCGCGGCCAGCGAGATCGAGTTCGACTATCTCGCCGGCCGCGCGGTCCGGCGCGGCGCGTTCATGATGCCGGGCACGGCGCTTGCGCCGGAAGACATCGACATCGAGATCGTCGGCTTCGTCGAGCCGTGACCCTTGCAAGGGCGCGGGGCGATACCCATATGCCGTCCAGCGCGCTTCCGCGCCTGACCACGGATGTACTGGCAGGCTCGCGTCGAGGCGACGCCGGAAGGTCGGGTTTTCAAAGAACCCGGCCTTTTTCTTTGGCCGTGCCGTTGCCCGAGGGAACCTCTCGCCCCGCGCGGGGGTTCGGTTGCATGAACGGCAAAGGAGATTTTCCATGGCCAGATGCGACCAGTGCGGCAACGATTACGACAAATCCTTCGAGGTTCGGATCGCGGGCGAAACCTACGTCTTCGACAGCTTCGAATGCGCGATCCACATGCTGGCGCCGATCTGCCCGCATTGCGGCTGCCGCGTCGTCGGCCATGGGGTCGAGCAGGAAGACGTGATCTTCTGCTGCGCCCATTGTGCCAGCCAGGAAGGCGCCACCGAGCTGATCGACCGGGTGGAGTGACGCCGGAACGATTATCGGTCTAGCCAGCGCAGCACCGTCGATTCATCCGCGTCCAGCCCCTTGAGCGGACGCCGGAAACGCCGGCGCAGCGCGCTTATCTCGTCGCCGAGCCGTCCCTCCTCCCACGCCGCGATCACCGCCGGGTGGACGTAGCAGCGGCGGCAGACGGCGCGCGTGTTGCGCAGCATCCCCGCCACATCGTCGAGAACGCGGTTGAGCACGGTCGTCTCCTCGCGCTTCGTGGCGGGTTGCGCCTCGTCCGCCAGCGCCAGCGCCGCCGCCACCGTCGCGCCCCAGGTGCGGAAATGCTTCGAGGTGAAGTCGGCGCCGGTCGCCTCGCGCAGATAGGCGTTGACGTCCTGCGAGCGGATGGAGTGGCGCTCGCCGTCCTCGCCGAGATACTGGAACAGGCGCTGCCCCGGCAGCTCCTGGATCGCGCGCACCACATTGGCGACCCGACGGTCCGACAGCCTGAGCCGCCAGGCCTGCCCCGACTTTCCGACGAAGGAAAAGCGCAGACTCGACCCTTCGACCGCGAGGTGGCGGCCGCGCAGCGTCGTCAGGCCGAAGCTCGCATTGTCACGCGCATAGGCGTCGTTGCCGACGCGGATCAGCGTGTTGTCGAGCAGCCTCACCACCGAGGCCACCACGCGCTCGCGCGGCAGGCCGTGGCGGCGCAGGTCGGCGTCGATGCGCGCGCGCAGGCGCGGCAGCGCGTGGCCGAAGGCGGCGAGGCTGGAGAACTTGGCCTCGTCGCGGCAGGACGCCCATGCCGGATGGTAGCGATATTGCTTGCGTCCCCGCGCGTCGCGCCCGGTCGCCTGGATGTGGCCGGCAGGATCGGGGCAGATCCACACGTCGCTCCACGCCGGCGGGATCGCCAGCGCCCTTATGCGCGCGAGCTCGCCCGGCTCGGCAAGCCGCCCGCCCTCGGGATCGAGATAGAAGAAGCCCCTGCCCGCGCGCCGGCGGCGCAAGCCCGGCTCCGTGTCGCTGACATAGGAAAGGTCGGCACGCGTCGCCGCCTGCTCGGGTGTGGGCTGCTCGGGTGTGGGTTTTTCCGCCATCATGGTTCGCGCTGAACCCGCATGGCGTGATACGGTTCCAATGCAACTACAGGCCGCCTGAAGACGTTGATGTCTTCCTTGGGCGGGGATTCTGATTTTCGGGAGGCTTCACATGACCCTATCGCGCATTTTCGGCCGAGCCATCGTCGCGCTCGGACTTTCCACCGTTGCCGCGAGCGCGCAGGTCGTGGTCTCGTCGAAGATCGACACCGAGGGCGGCGTGCTCGGCCACATCATCCAGTCCGTGCTGAACGCCAACGACATCGCGACGACGGACCGCATCCAGCTCGGCGGCACGCCGGTGGTGCGCAACGCCATCCTTGCAGGCGAGATCGACATCTATCCCGAATATACCGGCAATGCGGCCTATTTCTTCGAGAAGGCCGACGACCCGCTGTGGAAGGATGCGGGCCAAGCCTACGCGGAAGCGAAGACGCTCGACTACGACGCCAACAAGCTGGTCTGGCTCGCGCCGGCCTCCGCCAACAACACATGGGGCATCGCCGTGCGCAAGGAGGTGGCGGAGGAGAACGATCTCGCCACGCTCAGCGATTTCGGCGCCTATGTCGCCGGCGGGGGCACGGTGGTGCTGGCCGCCTCGGCCGAGTTCGTCAATTCGCCGGCCGCGCTGCCGGCATTCCAGACCACCTACGGTTTTGCGCTGAAGCCGGACCAGCTCGTCACCCTTTCGGGCGGCGACACCGCCGCCACCATCGCGGCGGCGGCCAACCAGACCAGCGGCGTCAACGCCGCCATGGTCTACGGCACCGATGGCGGCATCGCGCCGTCCGGTCTCGTCGTGCTGGAGGACGACAAGCACGTCCAGCCGGTCTACCAGCCCGCGCCGGTGATCCGCGAGCAGGTCTTGACCGCCAACCCCAACATCGAGGCGCTGCTGAAGCCCGTCTTCGAGGCGCTCGACCTCGAGACGCTCCAGACCCTCAACGGCCGCGTCCAGGTCGGCGGCGAGCCGGCCAAGGCCGTGGCCGAGGACTTCCTGAACGAAAACGGCTTCCTCGACTGACGGTGAGCGTCGGGGACGGCATAGCGCCGGCGGCGGGGACGAGGACGAGCCCGGCCCTGGACCGCCTCGGCCTGCTGATCGCCGCGCTCGGTTTCTATGGCCTGCTTTTCGCGCCGCTGATGACGCTGCGCGCCAACCGCATCGTGCCCGGCGAGGGCCGCATGGCGTGGGAGGCCTTGCCGGCGCTTTCGGCCGGCCTGTTCTGCGCCGTCGCCGTGGCGGCGCTCGTCGCGGCGTCGGTCAGGGCGCGACCCTCCTTTCGGCTCGTCGCCGGGCTTGCCGGGCTGGGCGCGCTCGCAATCTTTGTCGGCATCGCCGGCGATCATCTGACGCCGGAGGGCGACCGGCTGGCGCGGGTGTCGCCGGCCTCGGGCTTCTGGATGCTGCTGCTCGCCTTCGCGCTCCTGCTGACGGACAGCCTGTCGCGGATGACGATCAGGCCTGCGGGCCGCGTCGCGCTGCTCTTCGGTGGCGCGCTCGTCTTCCTTGCCGTGCCGGCATCCGGCCTGTGGGACGACCTGTCGGTGATGAAGGAATATCAAGCCCGCGCCGACAGCTTTCGCGCCGAGGGTGTGCGCCATCTCGCTCTGGCCTTCGGCTCGATGGCGGCGGCGGTCGCGGCCGGCATCCCGCTCGGCGTCGCCTGCCATCGCGCGCCGCGGGCGCGGGCCGCGGTGCTCAACCTGCTCAACGTCATCCAGACCATCCCCTCCATCGCCCTGTTCGGCCTGTTGATCGCGCCGCTCGGCTGGCTGGCGGCCAACGTGCCGGCGGCGGCCGCGCTCGGCATACGCGGCATCGGCGTGGCCCCGGCGGTGGTGGCGCTGTTCCTCTATTCGCTGTTGCCGGTGGTGGCCAACACGGTGGCGGGCCTGGCCTCCGTGCCGGCGGCGGTGCGCGAGGCGGCGCGCGGCATGGGCATGACCGGCGGCCAGCGCCTGATGCGGGTCGAGCTGCCGCTGGCGCTGCCGGTGATGCTGACGGCGATCCGCATCGTCCTCGTCCAGAATATCGGCCTTGCCACGGTAGCGGCGCTGATCGGCGGCGGCGGCTTCGGCGTGTTCGTGTTCCAGGGCATCGGCCAGATGGCGATGGACCTCGTGCTGCTCGGCGCGCTGCCGACGGTGCTGCTCGCCTTCGCCTCCGCCATCATCCTCGACGCGCTGGTCGAGCGGCTTTCGGTGCCGGCGCGAAACGGAGACGCCGCATGATCGAGATCGAGCATGTCAGCAAGGTCTACGACGAAACAGCCGTCGTCGACGACGTGTCGATGACGATCCCACCGCATGAGATCGTCGCCATCGTCGGCACGTCGGGCTCGGGCAAGACGACGCTGCTGCGCATGATCAACCGGCTGGTCGAGCCGGACGGCGGCGCGATCCGGCTGGACGGCACCGACAACCGCGCCGTGCCCGGCCATATGCTGCGCCGCTCCATCGGCTATGTCATCCAGGGGCACGGGCTGTTTCCCCACCGCACGGTGGCCGAGAACATCGCCACCGTGCCGCGCCTGCTCGGCTGGGACGCGGAGCGGATTGCCGCGCGGGTCAACGAACTGATGACGCTGTTCCAGCTCGATCCGGCCGTTTTCGTCCAGCGCCTGCCGCATGAGCTGTCCGGCGGCCAGCAGCAGCGCGTCGGCGTCGCCCGCGCGCTCGCGGCCGAGCCCAACGTGCTGTTGATGGACGAGCCGTTCGGCGCGCTCGACCCGATCATCCGCGCCAAGGCGCGCGACGACCTCAAGGCGATCCAGAAACGCTTCGGCACCACCATCGTCCTCGTCACCCACGACATGGAGGAAGCGATTTCGCTCGGCGACAGGATCGCGGTGATGGAAGCCGGCCGGCTGCTTCAATATGCGACGCCGGCGGAAATCCTGGCGCGGCCGGCCAGCGCTTTCGTCGAGGCGCTGGTCGGATCGGCCGACCGGCCGCTGCGGTTGCTCTCGCTGGCAAGCGTGGCCGAGGCGATGGAGCCCGGCGAGGCGGCGGGCGAGGCGGTTTCCCCCGACGCCACCCTGCGCGACGCTCTGGCCGCGCTGCTGTGGTCGGGCCGCCCGGCGCTGCCCGTTAAGGGCGAAGACGGCCATCTCATCGGCAAGGTGACGCTGGATGCGCTGGTCAGACGCGCGGCGAGCCCCGAATGAGCCGGACGGCGGCAGTCCTGCGGCTGGCGCTTCTGGCGCTGCTCGTCGCCTTCCTCGCCCGGCCGGGCTGGTTCGAGCCGCTGCTGGCGCCGCTCACGCGCGCGGGCGCGCCGGCGATCTACAATCAGGGCAGCCTCGCCGCGCTCGCCGGCCGGCATCTCCTCACCGTGGCCATTGCCTCGGCTGCCGCGGCGGCGGTGGCCATAGGCATGGCCATCCTCGTCACGCGGCAGGCGGGGGCCGAGTTCCTTCCCTTCGCCCGCAGCGTCGTCAATGTCGGCCAGACCTTCCCGCCGGTCGCGGTGCTGGCGCTGGCCGTGCCGGCGGTGGGCTTCGGCGAGAAGCCGACGCTGATCGCGCTGTTCCTCTACGGCCTGTTGCCGATCTTCGAGAACACGCTGACCGCGCTTTCCACCCTGCCGCGCAACGTGGTGGAGGCGGCGCGGGGCGCGGGCATGACCGCGGCGCAAAGGCTCACGCAGGTCGAGCTGCCGCTCGCCTTGCCGCTCATCCTTGCCGGCATCCGCATTTCCGTCGTCATCAGCCTCGCCACGGCGGCCATCGGCTCGACGGTCGCGGCAAGGACGCTGGGCGAGGTGATCATCGCCGGCCTGCTTTCCGACAATCTCGCCTTCGTGCTGCAAGGCGGCCTCGTCATCGCGGCGATGGCGATCCTGATCCATGACGGGCTTCTGGCCGTCGAGCGACGCATCGCCGGTGGGCGCGCCTAGCCCCGCACCCGGTCGCCCGAACCGGCTCCGAAGGCGGTCATGAACATGAGGCGCAGGTCCGTGGCGAGCGCCATCGTCTTCAGATACTCGGCGTCGGCGGCCGCCAATCGCTGCGGGTCGGACATGTCCAGCCCCGCCACCTGCGCCACGCCGGTGATGCCGGGGCGAATGGCATAGAGCCCGAGCGCGCGGCGCGCCGCGACCAGCTCGACCTGCGACGGCAGGCATGGGCGCGGGCCGACGAAGCTCATGTCGCCGCGCAGGACGTTCCACAGTTGCGGCAGCTCGTCGAGCTTGGTGCGCCGCAGCCACCGCCCCGCCGGCGTCACCGCCGAGGCGGCGGTCTCGTGGCTCGGCGCGTCGCGCGTGTCGGCATACATGGTGCGCAGCTTGTAGCAGGTGAAAGGCTTTTCATGCCGGCCTACCCGCGTCTGGCGGAAGATCGCCGGGCCGGGCGAGGACCATTTCACCAGCGCCATGCCGAGGAGCAGGAGCGGAAGCGCGACAGGCAGGCAGAGGAGAGCAAGAACGATGTCAGCGAGGCGCTTCATGGGCGACCCTCACGATACGCCCTGCCCGATTCCTCGATCGCTTCGACCAGCCCTTGCGGCTCGGTGAAACCGAACGTCTGGCGGAAGCGCGAGGCATCGACCCGCAGCGTGCCGAGTAGCCCGGCGGCCTCGCGCTCGCGGCCGAGCAGCTGCGCCGCGCCCGACAGCAGCGCCGGGGGGAAGGGAACGAGGCGCGGCGGCAGGCCCATGCCCCGGCGCAGCGCGGTGACGATTTCCGGCAGCGACAGCGCCTCGCGGTCGGCGATGCAGTAGTTTCCCGACGCTTCCGCCGGCCAGTCGCGCGCGCACAGATGCGCGATCGCCTGCGTCAGCGTTCCGATGCCGACCATCGAGCGCGCGTTGCGCACGCTTGCGAATGGCAGCGGCAGGCCCGTGGCGGCAAGCCGCTGCAAGGTGCGCCAGTTGCCCCTGGCGTCCCAGCCGACGATCAGCGGCGGGCGCAGCGACACGGCGAAAACGCCGTGCCCCGCCAGCGCCGCCACATGCGTTTCGGCCGCGCGCTTGGAGCGGCCGTAGGTGGTCTGCGGCTCATCTTCCTTATCGTCGCCGATCAACGAAGGCGAGGCGTTGCCGGTGATCGCGGCGAGGCTGCCGAGATGGATGAAGGTGCCGACGCCGGCCTGCCCGGCCGCCCGCGCCAGCGCCAACGCGTAGCGCAGCGGATGGACATGCCCGGCGC
>DAOMOI010000021.1:0-14206 GCA_035444225.1 Aquamicrobium sp.
GTGATCTTGTAGGCGCCCTGATATTCGGCGACCTCTTCGCCCATGACGAAGACGTCCTCGTCGCGGCGCATCTCCTCGGCCATGGCGTCCCGCAGCGCCTCGCGCACGGTCGTCGGCACCATCTCGGTGCCGGCCGGAATGTCGGGGTCCGCGGCGGCCTCCGCCTTCGGCGCGGCTGGGACGGATGCTCCTTGCGCCTTCGCGCCCGGCTCGTCGCTTGCCTCGCGCGCCTTGCCGCCGGCGTCGTCGGCGGCTTGCGCCGGCTCGGCCTTGGGCGCGGGCTCGGCGGCAGGCGCGGGCTTCGCGGCCGTCACGGCGTCGGCGCTCTCGCCTTCCTGGAGCAGCACGGCGATCGGCGTGTTGACCTTGACGCCCTCGGTGCCCTCGGCGACGAGGATCTTGCCCAGCGTGCCCTCGTCGACGGCCTCGACCTCCATGGTCGCCTTGTCGGTCTCGATCTCGGCGATCACGTCGCCGGGGGCGACCTTGTCACCCTCCTTCTTGACCCATTTCGACAGATTGCCCTCTTCCATCGTCGGCGAGAGGGCGGGCATGAGAATTTCGATCGGCATGGTCCGTTCCCCCTAGAGCAGCACGTCGGTGTAGAGCTCGGACACGTCCGGCTCGGGATCGGACTGGGCGAAATCGGCAGCCTCGGCGACGATGTCGCGCACTTCCTTGTCGATGGTCTTCAGGTCGTCCTCGCTGACGCCCTTCTGCGCCAGCAGCCGCGCCTTGACCTGCTCGATCGGGTCGTGCTCGGAGCGCATTTTCTGCACCTCGTCCTTCGAGCGGTACTTGGCCGGGTCGGACATGGAGTGGCCGCGATAGCGGTAGGTCTGCATCTCGAGGATGATCGGGCCGTTGCCGGCGCGGCACCACGCCACCGCCATGTCGGCAGCGGACTTCACCGCGCGCACGTCCATGCCGTCGACCTGGACGCCGGGAATGCGGAAGGAGACGCCGCGCTGCGAGAAATCGGTTTCGGCCGAAGAGCGCGTCACCGCCGTGCCCATGGCGTAGCGGTTGTTCTCGATGACGTAGACGACCGGCAGCTTCCACAGCGAGGCCATGTTGAACGCTTCGTAGACCTGGCCCTGATTGGCCGCGCCGTCGCCGAAGAAGGTGAGCGAGACATTGTCGTTGCCGCGATAGCGGTTGGCGAAGGCCAGCCCCGTGCCGAGCGGCACCTGCGCGCCGACGATGCCGTGGCCGCCGTAGAAATTCTTCTCCTTGGAGAACATGTGCATCGAGCCGCCCTTGCCCTTGGAGTAGCCTCCCCGGCGGCCCGTAAGCTCGGCCATCACGCCGCGCGGACTCATCTCCATGGCCAGCATGTGGCCGTGGTCGCGATAGGCGGTGATCATCTGGTCGCCTTCCTTGATGGCCATGGCCATGCCGGTGACGACCGCTTCCTGTCCGATATAGAGGTGGCAGAAGCCGCCGATAAAGCCCATGCCGTAGAGCTGGCCGGCCTTCTCCTCGAAGCGGCGGATCAGGAGCATGTCCCGATAGGCCTTCAGGTCATCGTCCCTGGTGAACTTCGCCGGCGGCGGCGTTTTCGGTGCCTGCTGGCTGTCGGCGCCTGCTTTCGATCTGGCAGACGTCTTACGGGCGGCTGTCGCCATCGCTCGCTCCCTGTTCCTCTTCCCCGATGGGGAGAGCTATCCCCGCCCTCCTCCGATAAAAGAAAGGCTAGCACAGAGAATTGGTGTTCGCCATCGCGAAAAACGCATGGCAGATATCCGAATAATTCTCGTAACTTTTTGATTTATATTGATTAACTTGATTTCAGTTAATCGTTGCTGCGCTGCCGCATTATGACGACTTCGTTCGCCAGCGCCAGGTTGAGCGCGCGCCTTGCATGCTCGTCGAGCATGTCCTTTTCCAGCGAGCCGTCATGCAGCAGGCGCACGCGCTGCTCGAGCGCCACGCGCGCGGTCCGCGTCGTCTCCAGCGTCGCCTCGAGCGCGGCGACGCGCTCCTCCAGCCGGTACTTCGAGTAGATCCCGTATTCGCCGTGAAAGGCGTGAAAGCCGAAATAGGACAGGAACGCGACCGCTATGGCGGGCACGATGAGCGCGCCGGTGTTTCGCTTCTTGCGCTGACGGGTCCACATGGATGACGCATTACCTTCGAGACGATTTCTCCATCTGGCATATTTATGTTTAAGGCGCGGTTACCGGCGCGAAGCATGGGGCGACGGACCCGGCCCCCGGAGCAAGGCTGCCAAACCCTCTCCTTTCGTCATGCTCGGGCCTGTCCCGAGGATGGCGGCGGAGCGTGAAGCACGACCTGGCGAGCGAGCCGCTTGCCCGAAGCCGAAGGCCGGGTCCCTTTCGGAACCCGGCCCATCATCTTTCGCAAACAGATTGGGCGCGGCCGCCTCAGCCCTTGAGGATGCTCCTGCCGGCGTAGCGCGCGCTCGCTCCCAGCTCTTCCTCGATGCGCAGGAGCTGGTTGTACTTGGCCATGCGGTCGGAGCGGGCGAGCGAGCCGGTCTTGATCTGCCCGCAATTGGTGGCGACGGCGAGGTCGGCGATGGTCGAATCCTCGGTCTCGCCCGAGCGGTGCGACATCACCGCCGTGTAGGCGGCGCGGTGCGCGGTCTCGACCGCGTCGAGCGTCTCGGTCAGCGTGCCGATCTGGTTGACCTTGACGAGGATGGAATTGGCGACGCCCATGCGGATGCCGTCGCGCAGGCGCGCCGAATTGGTGACGAAGAGGTCGTCGCCGACGAGCTGTACCTTGTTGCCGACGAGGTCGGTCAGCGTCTTCCAGCCGTCCCAGTCGTCCTCGGCCATGCCGTCCTCGATGGAGATGATCGGATAGTCGGCGGCCAGCTTGGCGAGATATTTCGCCTGCGCCTTGGGGTCGCGCGTCTTCTTCTCGCCCTCGTAGACGTAGGCGCCATCCTTGAAGAACTCGGTCGAGGCGCAGTCGAGGGCGATGGCGACGTCCTCGCCCGGCTTGTAGCCGGCCTTCTCGATCGAGGCCATGACGAAGTCGAGCGCGGCCTGCGCGCTCTTCAGGTTCGGCGCGAAGCCGCCCTCGTCGCCGACATTGGTGTTGTGGCCGGCGTCCTTCAGGCCCTTCTTCAGCGTGTGGAAGATTTCCGCGCCCCAGCGCAGCCCTTCGCGAAAACTATCCGCGCCGACCGGCATGATCATGAATTCCTGGAAGTCGATCGGGTTGTCGGCGTGCGCCCCGCCATTCAAGATGTTCATCATCGGAACTGGTAGCACATGGGCGCCGGCGCCGCCGACATAGCGGTAGAGCGGCAGCGAGGCGGCTTCGGCAGCGGCGCGGGCGACGGCGAGCGAGACGCCGAGGATGGCGTTGGCGCCGAGGCGCGCCTTGTTCGGCGTGCCGTCGAGCTCGATCATGGCGCGGTCGATCTCGATCTGGTTTTCCGCTTCCAGCCCGCCGACGGCCTCGAAGATCTCGCCGTTGACGGCGGCAACGGCGTTCTGGACGCCCTTGCCGAGATAGCGCGCGCCGCCGTCGCGCAGCTCGACCGCCTCATGCGCGCCGGTCGAGGCGCCGGAGGGCACGGCGGCGCGGCCCATGGAGCCGTCCTCGAGCACGACATCGACCTCGACGGTCGGGTTGCCGCGGCTGTCGAGGATTTCGCGGCCGACGATGTCGATGATGGCGGTCATGGGCAGGTCCTTCGGAGTTTTTGAGGGAAAGGCGATTTCGCCGCCCTCTTACCGAATGGCCCCGCCGCAGGCAATGACCGCCACCAATGCCAACCGATTAAACGCGGACGATCAGAGCCAGTAACGCGGCACCTTGTAATAGTCGTAGGAGGTGTCGCGCACCTTGGTGCCGTCGTCGCCGGTCAGGTCGTTGATGTCGTAGACCGGCGCGGCCTCGAGTTGGCTGCGGCTGAACGGCACGACATAGCCGCCGCGCGCCGGGTCGTAGTCGAGGCTCGACCACGGAATCGTATGGTATTTCTCGCCGATGCCGAGAAAGCCGCCAAAGCCGATGACGGCGAACATGATGTTGTTCGACAGCTTGTCGAGCATCACATCCTCGATCGAGCCTATGTGCTGGCCCTCGGTGTTGTAGACATCGGTGCCGATGACGCGCGAGGCCTGGATCGCCTGCGTGTGTCCTGTGGCGGTTGCCATGATGGTTCTCCTCTTGGCGCTCGGCCCCCCTTGTCGCCGGATAACGGGGAGCCGGGCACAGAGGTTCCGCCTCACATGCCCTTGGAGATCAGGTCGAATGCCTGCAACGTCTCGATCAGTCGCGGCATGTCGGAAAGCGGCACCATGTTGGGGCCGTCGGAGGGGGCGTTGTCCGGGTCCTGGTGGGTCTCGATGAACACCCCGGCGACGCCGACGGCGACGGCCGCGCGCGCCAGCGTCTCGACGAAGCGGCGCTCGCCGCCCGACGAGCCGCCCTGCCCGCCCGGCTGCTGCACCGAATGGGTGGCGTCGAAGATCACCGGCGCACCCGTCTCGGCCATGATCGGCAGCGCGCGCATGTCGGAAACGAGCGTGTTGTAGCCGAAGGACGCGCCGCGCTCGGTCAGCATCACGTCGGCGTTGCCGGAGCCGGTCACCTTGGCGACGGCGTTCTTCATGTCCCAGGGCGCGAGGAACTGGCCCTTCTTGATGTTGACGACCTTGCCCGTTTGCGCGGCGGCGACCAGCAGGTCGGTCTGGCGCGACAGGAACGCCGGAATCTGGAGCACGTCGACGACCTCGGCCACGGCCGCGCATTGCTCCTCGGTGTGCACGTCGGTCAGAAGCGGCAATTCGAGATCGCGCCTCAGATCGGCGAAGATCGGCAGCGCCGCCTCCAGCCCCGCGCCGCGCGTGCCGGAAAGGGAGGTGCGGTTCGCCTTGTCGAACGAGGTCTTGTAGACGAGGCCGACGCCGAGGCGGGCGCAAATCTCCTTCAGGCTGCCGGCCATGTCGTAGGCATGCTGGCGCGATTCGAGCTGGCACGGCCCGGCGATCAGCGCCAGCGGCGCGTCGTTGGCAAAGCGGACATTGCCGACGACGACAATGGGGTTCGGGGCGGAGTTGGGAGCGGTCATTGCGTTTCCTCGAACACGAACTCGGCCCCCTGCCCGCGCGCCGGCGGAACGTGGAGCCGCGCCTCGCGCCGCTCGCAAACGACGCCGCCCGCCTCGAACAGGGCGGCAACGGCGGCAAGGTCGCGGACGCCGAAGACGATGCCGGTCAGGCGCGGGCGGATAGCCTCGCCGTTGCGGCGTATCTCGATCCGGCCATTCTCAAGCGCGATTTCGACGAAATTATCCCCAGACGTGCCCGTGCCGCCGGCCATCTCGGCGAGGAAGGCGGCAAAGGAGGCGGGATCGGCCGCCTCGGCGTGGACGGCGAGGATGCGCGTCGCGCCGTTATCGTGCCGCTCCAGCGCCGAGCGGTCGATGGCCGGCACCTTGCGCCGCTCGCAATTGAAGAAGAACGCGTCGGCCCCGCCCGAAGGCGCGGCGAAGGCGAGCCGGAAGCTGGCGATGTCTGCCTTGCCGTCCTTGTCGAGCGACGGCCGAGAGAACTCGACCATCGGCCCGCCCGAGATACCCTTTTCGACGAAGGCGACATGGTCGGCGTCCGCGTCGCCGGTGGCGAGGACAAGACCCGAAAGCCCCTCTTCCCCGACTGCCGCGCGGAAGTGCGCGTCGCCCAGCACGAAGCTGTTGCCGGCGGCCACCGCCGCATCCACGACCCCGGCGTCGCCCACGGCCAGCGGCTCGATGAAAGTGCCGTCGGCGAAATAGACGCAGGCATTGACGGTGCCGAAGGGGTGGGTTCCCTGCGGCGCGACGGTGAAGCCGAGCCGCTCAAGCCGCTCACGCGCCGCGTCGAGGCCGGCGACCGGCAGGACGAGGTGGTCGAGGCGGCGCCCGCTCACACCAGCCGGCTCTGCTCGACCGCGGCCGCGATGAAGCTCGCGAACAGCGGGTGCGGCTCGAACGGGCGCGACTTCAGCTCGGGGTGGTACTGGACGCCGATGAACCAGGGATGGTCGGCATATTCGATCGTCTCCGGCAGCACGCCATCGGGCGACATGCCCGAAAACACCAGCCCGCAGGCCTCCAGCCGATCCTTGTAGTCGATATTGACCTCGTAGCGGTGGCGGTGGCGCTCGGAAATATCGGTTGCGCCGTAGATCGAGGCGATCCGCGTTCCCTCGACCAGCGTGGCCGGGAAGGCGCCGAGGCGCATCGTACCGCCGAGATCGCCGGCCGCCCTGCGCTTTTCGAGCATGTTGCCCTTGAGCCATTCGGTCATCAGGCCGACGACCGGCTCCCTGGCCTCGCCGAACTCGGTGGACGACGCATTCTCGATACCAGCCAGCGAGCGCGCGGCCTCGATGCAGGCCATCTGCATGCCGAAGCAGATGCCGAAATACGGCACCTTGCGCTCGCGCGCGAAGCGGGCGGCCGAAATCTTGCCTTCCGCGCCACGCTCGCCGAAGCCGCCGGGAACGAGAATGCCATGGACCTTCTCGAGGAAGGGCGACGGGTCCTCGCGCTCGAACACTTCCGATTCGATCCATTCGAGCCTGACGCGCACCCGGTTGGCCATGCCGCCATGGGCGAGCGCCTCGATCAGCGATTTGTAGGCATCCTTCAGGCCGGTATATTTGCCGACCACGGCGATGGTGACCTCGCCTTCCGGATTGTGGATGCGCTCGGAAATCTCCTGCCAGCGCTCCATGCGCGGCTTGGGCGCGGGGTCGATGCCGAAGGCGGCCAGCACCTCGCTGTCGAGGCCTTCCTTATGGTAGGCCATCGGCACGTCGTAGATGTGGGCGACGTCGAGCGCCTGGATGACGGCCGATTCGCGCACGTTGCAGAACAGCGACAGCTTGCGGCGCTCTTCCTTGGGGATCTGGCGGTCGGCGCGCACGAGCAGGATGTCGGGCGCGATGCCGATGGAACGCAGTTCCTTGACCGAATGCTGCGTCGGCTTGGTCTTCAATTCGCCGGCGGTCGGAATCCACGGCATCAGCGTCAAATGGATATAGACCGCCTGCCCGCGCGGCAGCTCGTTGCCGATCTGGCGGATGGTCTCGAGGAACGGCATCGCCTCGATGTCGCCGACCGTGCCGCCGATCTCGCACAGGACGAAGTCGTAGTCGTCGTTGCCGTCGAGGACGAAATTCTTGATCTCGTCGGTGACGTGGGGGATCACCTGCACGGTCGCGCCGAGATAGTCGCCGCGGCGCTCGCGCTCGATGATGTTCTTGTAGATGCGGCCGGTGGTGATGTTGTCGTGCCTGTCGGCCGAGCGGCCGGTGAAGCGCTCGTAGTGGCCGAGATCGAGGTCGGTCTCGGCGCCGTCGTCGGTGACGAACACCTCGCCATGCTGATACGGGCTCATCGTGCCCGGATCGACATTGAGATAGGGGTCTAGCTTGCGCAGCCGCACACGGTAGCCACGCGCCTGAAGCAGGGCTCCCAGAGCCGCCGCGGCGATGCCTTTGCCGAGTGAGGAAACCACGCCGCCGGTGATGAAAACATATCGGGCCATGGGAACCGACCCTTAGCCGCGCGAAACTGATTCCGCCAGAGGAAAAACGCGCAATCCTGCTTTTCCCAAAGCGTATGTCGTCCGGCCGCCCTCGCCTTGATCGAGCGCAATGACGCTGTCACGGGCGGCGCTAAGGAGTATGATGACCACGGCCGCCGCAACCGGAAGCCGCAACAGGGAGAAAGCCATGTATCGTACCATCATCGTTCCCATCGACCTTTCGCAGGAGACGAAAGGGCGGCATATCCTCGACCTCGCCATGCGGCTCGGCGACGACGGCGCGCGCATCATCCTCGCCAACGTCCTCGAGGAGATACCCGGCTACGTCGCGGTGGAACTGCCGGCGGGTCTGGTCGAGCAGTCGCACAAGGATGCCGAGGCAAAGCTGAAGGCGATCGCCGCCGACGCCGGCATCGAGGCCGAGATCGTCGTGCGCATCGGCCATCCCGGCAACCAGATCCTCGACCTGGCGGAAGAGACCAATGCCGACCTGATCATCGTCGCCTCGCACCGGCCGGGCCTTCAGGACTATTTCATCGGCTCGACGGCGGGCCGCGTCGTGCGCCACGCCAATTGCTCGGTGCTCGTCACCCGCTGACGCGGGGTTGCACGGCGAAAAACGAAACGGGCGGAAAGACCGCCCGTTTTTTATTCGGCTGGGATACGCTGAATTACTGGCCGCTCGGCACCTGCGGTGCGGCCGGCGCGGCGGGTTCGGCCGGGGCCGGCGCGGCCGGGGTCTCGCCGCCGAGCTGATCGAGCACGCCGCCGCCCGAGGGCGCGCCCTGCTGGGTCTGCTGCGGCACCCGGTCGAGGATGTCGATGGGCTGATCGCCGTAGCGGGCGATGATCGAGAGCGCGAGCGAGGTGATGAAGAACGCCGTGGCGAGGATCGCCGTGGTGCGGGTCAGCGCGTTGGCCGCGCCGCGCGCCGTCATGAAGCCGGAACCGCCGCCGATGCCGAGGCCGCCGCCTTCCGAACGCTGCAACAGCACCACGCCGACGAGGGCGAGCACGACCATCAGGTGGATGACGATGAGGATTGTCTGCATGGATCGCTTCCAGGATTCCGGTCCGCGCGGCGTGATTGATCGGGCGGGACCCGCGGCTCAATACACGGCTTCGCCGCGCTTTCCAACCCATATGGTCCCGCCTTGCCGGGCAAAAAAGCGTGGAGCGCGGATATTTCGCCTCAGATCGAGCGATAGGCCTCGGCGATGCCGAGGAAATCGGCGGCCTTGAGGCTCGCGCCGCCGACCAGCGCGCCATCGACATTGGCGATCGCCATCAGCTCGACCGCGTTGCCGGGCTTGACCGAGCCGCCATAGAGGATGCGCATTTTCGCCGCTTCGGCACCGACGACCTTCTCCAGCTCCTTGCGGATATGGGCGTGCGCCGCGGCGACGTCGGCGGCCGAGGGCGTCAGGCCGGTGCCGATGGCCCAGACCGGCTCATAGGCGACGACGGTGCCGCCGGCGGTGGCGCTGGCCGGCACGGACCCCGCGATCTGGCGCGACAGCACGTCGAGCGTCCTGCCCGCCTCGCGCTCGCCCTGCGTCTCACCGATGCAGACGATCGCCGTAAGGCCAGCGCGCCACGCGGCAACAGCCTTGGCGTTGACCACGGCGTCGGTCTCGCCATGGTCGGTGCGGCGCTCCGAATGGCCGACGATGACGGAGGATGCACCCGCGTCCTTCAGCATCTCGGCCGAGATGTCGCCGGTGTGGGCGCCGGCTTCGGCGGCGTGGCAGTCCTGCCCGCCGGTCCTGACCGGGGTGGCGCGCAGCGCCTCGGAAACGCGCGCCAGCAGCGTCGCCGGCACGCACAGCAGCGCGTCGGTCTCGGTCTCCAGCCCGTGCATGAAGCCGTTGCCGATGGCGACCGCTTCCGTCAGCGAGGCGCTGGTGCCGTTCATCTTCCAGTTGCCGGCGACGAGGGGGCGGATACCGGGAGTCATCGGGCGTTCTCCTTCGTAGACTGGACCTTGGCCGGCCGTGGCTGTGCCGTTCCGGCCCGCTTCCTAGCAAAAACCGGGCACAAAGCAATCGACACCGGCGGGGAAGGACGGTATTGCCCTTTCTCGCATCAGTTAACCGGAAGACGACATGCTCACCATCCTCAGAAATGCCGCCGGAACCTGGGTCGCGAAGCTGCTGCTCATGCTCCTGGTGCTGTCCTTCGCGGTGTGGGGCATTTCCGGGCAGATCACGGGCGGCCTCGGCTCCAACGTGGTCAGCGTCGGCAAGACGCGGGTTTCGGTAACGGAATACCGCCTCGCCTACGACCGGCAGGTGTCACAGCTGTCGCAGCAATTCGGCCGCCCGATCACGCGCGAGCAGGCGCAGGCCTTCGGCATCGACCAGATGGTGCTGGCGCAGCTCGTCGCCGGCGCGGTGCTGGACGAGCAGGCGCGCGAGATGCGGCTCGGCCTGTCGCGCGACCGGCTGGCGGCGCTGACGGCCGAGGACCCGGCCTTCCACGGCCCCGACGGCCGCTTCGACCGCCAGCAGTTCGAATGGGTGCTGCGCCAGGTCGGCATGTCGGCCAACGACTACCTGACCAATCGCGGCCAGGTCGCCGTGCGCCAGCAGATCGTCGAAGCCGTCTCCGACGGCATGAAGGCGCCGGACGCGCTGCTGCGCGCCGTCTCGCTGCATTCGGGCGAGGATCGCACGGTGGAATATCTCGTCCTGCCGCGCTCGCTGGTCGAGCCGGTGGAAGCGCCGTCCGAGGAGGCCGTCGCCGCCTGGTTCGAGGCCAACAAGGCGAGCTACGCCGCGCCCGAATACCGCAAGATCTCCTATATCAAGCTCGAACCGGAGGACATCGCCGACCCGGCGGCGATCGCCGAGGACGAGGTGCGCGCCTCCTACGAGCGCACCAAGGCCCGCTTCACCACGCCGGAGCGGCGCACCATCGAGCAGGTCGTCTTCGCCGACGAGGACGCGGCGCAGGCCGCGCTGGCGCGCATCCGCGCCGGCACACCGTTCGAGGAGATCGTCGCGGCCGAGGGCAAGACCATGGCCGACGCGCTGCTCGGCACCTTCGAGAAGGAGCGCGTGGCCGACGCGGCGATCGCCGATGCCGCCTTCGCGCTCGGCGAGGGCGAGGTCAGCGACGTCGTGGCCGGCGCTTTCGGGCCGATCCTGCTGCGCGTCACCGCGGTCACCCCGCAGGAGGTCAAGCCCTTCGAGGAAGTCGAGTCGACCGTGCGCCAGGAGCTGGCGCTCGACGAGGCGACCCGGCTCCTGCTCGAGGTCCACGACGCCTATGAGGACGCGCGCGCGGCCGGCGATTCGATGGCCGAGGCCGCCGCGAAGCAGCGCCTCGAAGTCGTCACCGTCGAGGCGGTCGATCGCGGCGGGCGCACGCCCGAAGGCACGATCCTGACCGATCTGCCGCAATCGAACGCGCTTCTCGCCGAAGCATTCGAAAGCGAGCCCGGGATGGAGAACCCGGCGATCAACATCGGTTCGATCGGCTACCTGTTCTACGAGGTCGACGGAGTGACGCCGGCGCGCGAGCGCACGCTGGACGAGGTGCGCGACCGCGTCGCCGCCGACTGGACCGCCAACGAGGCCTCGACCCGGCTGGCGCAGAAGGCGGCCGAAACCGAAAAGGCGCTTCAGGACGGAAGGCCGATGGCCGAGCTGGCGACGGAAATGGGCATCGAGACGCAGACGCGCCGCGGCCTGAAGCGCAGCGGCACCGACGCCGATCTCGGCGAAGCCGGCGTCGCCGCCGTGTTCGGCGTCGCGCGGGGCGGCACCGGCGTCGTCCCCGGCGCCAGCGGCGACACGCAGGTCGTCTTCCACGTCACCGAGGTCGCCCACCCCGTCGATGCCGGCCCGGACGCGGTGGCCGGGGAGGTGCGCGAACGGATGGCCGGCAACATCGCCAACGACCTGCTCGACCAGCTCGTCGCCCGCCTGCAGGCGCAATATCCGGTCAGCGTCGACCGCAGCGCGATGCAGCAGGCGCTGAGCTTCTGAGGCCGGCGATGGCGGACCTGAAAGCCCATATCGCCAAGGTCGCGGCCGGCACCCCGCTTTCGTTCGAGGAAGCGCGCGCGGCCTTCGACATCATCATGTCGGGCGAGGCGACGCCGAGCCAGATCGGCGGCTTCCTGATGGCGCTGCGCGTGCGCGGCGAGACGGTGGCCGAGATTTCCGGCGCGGTCGCGACCATGCGCGCCAAGATGCTGCCGGTGAAGGCGCCGGCCGGCGCCATCGACATCGTCGGCACCGGCGGCGACGCCTCCGGCTCCTACAACGTCTCGACCTGCGCCGCCT
This sequence comes from Aquamicrobium sp., assembly GCA_035444225.1. Lineage (GTDB taxonomy): Bacteria > Pseudomonadota > Alphaproteobacteria > Rhizobiales > Rhizobiaceae > Aerobium. Next base: position 11,813 of record DAOMOI010000021.1, read on the forward strand.
TCATCGTCGCAGGCGCCGGCGTGCCGGTGGCCAAGCACGGCAACCGCGCACTGTCGTCGAAATCGGGCGCGGCCGACGCGCTTGCCGCGCTCGGCATCAATATCGAGATCGGCGCGGAGGCGATCGCGGCCTGCATCGGCGAGGCCGGCGTCGGCTTCATGTTCGCGCCGCTGCACCATTCGGCGATGCGCCATGTCGGGCCGACGCGGGTGGAGCTCGGCACCCGCACCATCTTCAACCTGCTCGGGCCGCTCTCCAACCCGGCCGGCGTCAAGCGCCAGCTCGTCGGCGTGTTCTCGCCCGACTGGGTCGAGCCGGTGGCGCATGTGCTGAAGGAACTCGGCTCGGAAGCGGTCTGGGTCGTCCATGGCGACGGCCTCGACGAGATGACGACGACCGGCACGACGCTGGTGGCGGCGCTGGAGAACGGCAAGGTCAGGACGTTCGAGGTGACGCCCGAGGAGGTCGGCCTCGCCCGCGCGACCGCGCAGGACCTGAAGGGCGCGGACGCGGCCCACAACGCGGCGGCGCTGCGCGCCGTGCTCACCGGCGAGACCGGCGCCTATCGCGACATCGCGCTGCTCAATGCCGGCGGGGCGCTGGTCGTCGCCGGCAAGGCGCGCACGCTGGCCGAGGGCATCGAGATCGCCGCCCATGCCATCGACAACGGTTCCGCCCTCGCCGTGCTCGACCTGCTGGTCCACGTCTCCAACCGGGAGAGCCGGCCGTGAGCGACATCCTGCGCCGCATCGAGGCCTACAAGCGCGAGGAGATCGCCGCCGCCAAGGCCGCGCTGCCGCTGGCCGAAATCAAGGCGCGGGCGGCAGACATGGCCCCGCCGCGCGGCTTTCGCGCCGCATTGGAGGCGAAGCATCGCGACGGCCGCTTCGCCCTGATCGCCGAGATCAAGAAGGCCAGCCCCTCCAAGGGGCTGATCCGCGCCGATTTCGACCCGCCCGCGCTCGCCCGCGCCTATGAGGAAGGCGGCGCGGCGTGCCTTTCGGTGCTGACGGACCGTCCCTCCTTTCAGGGCGCGCCGGAATTCCTGACCGCGGCGCGCGAAGCCACCGCCCTCCCCGCCTTGCGCAAGGACTTCATGTTCGAGCCCTATCAGGTCCACGAGGCGCGCAGCTGGGGCGCGGATGCGATCCTGATCATCATGGCGAGCCTTTCCGACGACGAGGCGAAGGCGCTGGAGGACGAGGCGCTGGCAAGCGGCATGGACGTGCTGATCGAGGTCCATGACGAGGCCGAGCTGGAGCGGGCGCTGAAGCACCTTTCTTCGCCGCTTCTCGGCATCAACAACCGCAACCTGCGCACCTTCGAGGTCAACCTCGCAACGGCCGAGCGGCTGGCCGGGCTGATCCCCTCCGACCGCATCGTGGTCGGGGAAAGCGGCATCTTCACCCATGACGATTGCCTGCGCCTGAAGCGAAGCGGCATCGAGACCTTCCTCGTCGGCGAGAGCCTGATGCGGCAGGACGACGTCGCCGCCGCCACGCGGGCGCTCATCGGCGCGGCATAGGCCGATGGCATCGCTCACCCATCTCGGCAAGGCCGGCGAGGCGAGCATGGTCGATGTCGGGGCCAAGGACGAGACCGAGCGCACGGCGGTTGCCGAGGGCGCGGTGGTGATGAAGCCGGAAACGCTGGCGCTCATCCTCGAAGGCAACGCGAAGAAGGGCGACGTGATCGCGACGGCGCGCATCGCCGGCATCATGGCCGCCAAGCGCACGCATGAGCTGATCCCGCTCTGCCACCCGTTGATGCTGACGAAAGTGGCGGTGGACATCGTGCCGGACGAGACGCTTCCGGGCCTGCGCGTCACCGCGCTCGCCCGCGTCACCAGCAAGACCGGCGTCGAGATGGAGGCGTTGACCGCCGCTGCGATCGCCTGCCTGACCATCTACGACATGGCCAAGGCGGTGGACCGCGACATGACCGTCACCGATGTGCGGCTCGTCGAAAAGAGTGGCGGCAGGTCGGGCGACTATCGCCGCGAGGCGCGCTGATGGCCGGGCTTCTTCCCGTCGAGACAGCGCTGGAACAGATACTGGACGGAGCCGCGCCGCTCGATCCCGAAGCGGTCGCCATCGGCGAGGCGGCGGGGCGGGTTCTGGCCGGCGACGTAATCGCCGCCCGCGCGCAACCGCCCTTCCCCGCCTCGGCCATGGACGGCTATGCCGTGCGCGCGGCCGATATCGCTGCCGCCCCGGCCAAATTGTCGCTGATCGGCGCTTCGATCGCCGGCAGGCGGTTCGAGGGTCATGTCGGCCCCGGTCAGGCGGTGCGCATCTTCACCGGCGCGCCGGTTCCCGAGGGCGCCGACACCATCCTGATCCAGGAGAATGCCCAAGCCGGCGACGGCATGGTGACGGCGATGGTTTCGGTCAC
>DAOMOI010000022.1:0-14121 GCA_035444225.1 Aquamicrobium sp.
AATAGATGTAGTGCGCGATCGGCGTCGAGCCGACGAAGCCGATGGCCTTGACGTCCGGGTCGTCGAGGATGGCGTCCACCACCTCCTTGTCGCCGTTGACGACGTTGAGGATGCCGGCGGGAAGCCCCGCCTCGACGAACAGCTCGGCGATGCGCATCGGCACGGACGGGTCGCGCTCCGACGGCTTCAGGATGAAGGCGTTGCCGGCAGCGATGGCCGGCGCGATCTTCCACAGCGGGATCATCGCCGGGAAGTTGAACGGGGTGATGCCGGCGACGACGCCGAGCGGCTGGCGCAGCGAATAGACGTCGATGCCGGGGCCGGCGCCGTCGGTGAACTCGCCCTTCATCATGTGCGGCGCGCCGATCGAGACCTCGACCACTTCGAGGCCGCGCTGGATGTCACCCCGCGCGTCGGGAATGGTCTTGCCATGCTCGCGCGCCAGCGTTTCCGCCAGCGGCTCCATCTCCGCCTGCGCCAGCTCGAGGAACTTCATCAGCACGCGCACGCGCCGCTGCGGGTTGGTCGCCGCCCAGGCCGGCTGCGCCGCCTTGGCGTTCTCCACCGCCTCGCGCAGCTCCGCGGTGCTCGCCAGCGCGACCTTGCCGCGCACCGAGCCGTCCATCGGCTGCATGATGTCCTGGCTGCGTCCGCTCTTGCCGGCGACACGCTTGCCGCCGATGAAATGCCCGACTTCGATCATGGTTTCTCTCCCTTCGAGGTTGGCCTTATTGTTTCGTTTCGACGCGCCGATTGCAATGCGACCAAATCCGTATCCGTTGTGCAATAAATAAAGTAGTCTCGTCGGGGAACATCATTTGTTGCAATGCACTGGCGGAGGGCCCGATGGAAGCCGCGATGAACTGGGACGACGTGCGCATCTTTCTCGCCGTGGCGCGGGCCGGGCAGATCCTCGGCGCGGCGCGGCGGCTCGACCTGAACCATGCCACCGTGTCGCGCCGGGTCGCGGCGCTGGAGAAGTCGCTGGGGGCCAAGCTGTTCCGCCGGCTCACCACCGGCTCAGAGCTGACGGCCGAAGGGCAGCGGTTCCTGGTCGTGGCCGAGCGCGTCGAGGCCGACATGATCGCCGCGCGCGCCGACATCGCCGGCGACAATGACGAGGTGTCCGGCACCGTGCGCATCGGCGCGCCGGACGGCTTCGGCGTCGCCTTCCTCGCCCCCCGCCTCGGCGAGCTGACGCGGCGCTATCCGGCGCTGTCGATCCAGCTCGTGCCCGTCCCGCGCTCGTTCTCGCTGTCGCGGCGCGAGGCCGACATCGCCATCGCGGTCGAGCGCCCGACGGAGGGGCGGCTGGTGGCGGCCAAGCTGGTCGACTATACGCTCGGCCTCTATGCCTCGCGCGCCTACGCGACCAGTCACGGCCTGCCGGCGACGCTGGCCGAACTGAAGCGCCACCGCCTGATCGGCTATGTCGCCGACCTGCTCGTCAGCCAGTCGCTCGACTACGGCTCCGAGATCGTGCCCGACTGGCAGGCGAGCTTCGCCGTCTCCTCCGCGCTCGGCCAGCTGGAGGCCGTGCGCGCGGGCGCCGGCATCGGCATCCTGCACACCTTCATCGCCCGCGCCCATGACGACCTGGTGCCGGTCGAGGTCGCGGCGCCGATCCGGCGCGCCTACTGGCTGGTCTATCACGAGACGGTCAGGCCGCTGCGCCGCGTGCAGGCGGTGTCGTCCTTCATCGCCGCCGCGGTCGAGGCCGAGCGCGCCGGCTTCGTCTGATCCGTTGCCCGCGGCCGGCGCGGCGGATAGAAGCGGCCACCGCAACCCCGTCCTTCAGGAGCACCCATGACCATCACCCGCCACGAAACCGGAGCCCGCATGAGCGAGGCCAGCATCTTCAACGGCGTCGTCTACCTCGCCGGCCAGATCGCCGAGGGCGCGACGGTCAGGGAACAGACCGAAGGCGCGCTGGCCGAGATCGACCGGCTGCTCGCGCTCTGCAACTCCTCGAAGGAGCGCATCCTTTCGGCGCAGGTCTGGCTGGCCGACATCGCCGACTTCGCCGACATGAACGCGGCGTGGGACGCATGGGTCGCGCCCGGCCACGCGCCCTCGCGCGCCACCTGCGAGGCCAAGCTCGCCGCCCCGGAATACCGCGTCGAGATCATCGTCACGGCCGCGCAGAACGCCTGACGCACCCCGCGCGATCGCCGCGGCGGGGCTTTTCCCCGCCGCGCCCCCTCCGGGCAAAAGCCTGCATGTTAAGATTGGCGAAACCAGTGATCGCTTATCCAGTAGGCGGGGCTTGGAGGGGACAGGCCAAAGGCATGATGCCGCGCCCCTGATCCGGCACGACCGGAATGTCGAACATTTGAAAAGCGCATCGGCCGCGCCGCGCCCTCGGGCCGCGCGGGCGGGTCGCTCAGGCGTGCGCGAAGGAGCGGAGAACGACGATAGCCGCAGGCACCGGCATGGTCGCGGGCATGACGCTTCCGGGCGAACTCGACATCAAGGCGGCCGCGCCGCTTGCCGCCGGGCTGGTCGCGGCGCGCGGGGCGAACCTCGTCCTCGACGCCTCCGGGGTCGAGCGCGTCGGCGCCCAGTGCCTGCAAGTGCTGCTGTCGGCCGCCGCGACATGGAGCGCCGACGGCCAGGAGCTGGCGATCGAAAGCCCCTCCCCCGCCTTTGCCGACGCCGCGCGCATCGCCGGCCTCGACCTGTCGCAATTCTCTTCGTCTCCCTTCGTGGCAAGGAACAGCTGATCATGGCCAAGACGATCCTGACCGTCGACGATTCGCGCACCATCCGCGAGATGCTCAAGGCCGCGCTTCTGGATGCGGGCATGGAGGTGGTGCAGGCCGAGGACGGCGTCCACGGGCTCGAGGTGCTCGAGACCTGCGCGCCGGACGTCATCATCACCGACATCAACATGCCGCGCATGGACGGCTTCGGCTTCATCGAGGCGGTGCGCGGCTCGGGCCGCCACCGCGCCATCCCCATCCTGGTGCTGACCACCGAAAGCGTCGACGACAAGAAGGACCGCGCCCGCCGCGCCGGCGCCTCCGGCTGGATCATCAAGCCGTTCGATCCGGTCAAGCTCGTCACCGCCATCAACCGCGTCGCCGCCTGAGTAAGGGAAGCGCCTTCATGGACACGATGGCAGCCATCAAGCAGACGTTCTTCCAGGAGTGCGACGAGCAGCTCGCCGAGCTGGAGGAGGGCCTTCTCGCCATCGAGCGTGGGGAAGGCGATCTGGAAACGATCAACGCGGTGTTCCGCGCCGTCCACTCGATCAAGGGCGGCGCCGGCGCCTTCGGCCTCGACGACCTGGTCCGCTTCGCCCACACCTTCGAGACCACGCTCGACGGCATGCGCGCCGGCACGCTCGACGCCGCGCCGCCCGTCGTCAAGCTGATGCTGCGCTCGGCCGACGCCCTCGCCGACCTCGTCCACATCGCCCGCGACGGCGGCGAGATCGACGGCGAGCGCGTCGCCCGGATGAGCGACGAGCTCGTCCGCGCCAGCGGCGCGACGCCAGCGCCCGAACAGGCCGCGCCCGCCTTCGAGCCGCCGGCATTCGACGGCGATGGACAGCAGGTCGACGAGTTCGGCTTCGCGCCGGTGCAGATTTCCTTCGACACGCTGATCGCCGATGATCCGGCCGCCGGTACGGTCAAGGTGCATTTCGCCCCCCGGCCCGAGCTCTACGCCAAGGCCAACGACGCGTTGCGGCTTCTGCGCGAGCTGGGCCGGCTGGGCGAGATGGAGGTCGCCTGCGACACCTCCGCCGTGCCGCTCCTGACCGAGCTGGATCCCGAAGGCGCCTATCTCGCGTGGGATATCACGTTCACCGGCGATGTCGCGGAAAGCGCGGTGCGCGAAATCTTCGAATTCGTCGAGTTCGACTGCGACCTGACCGTCGAGACCGTTGCCGCCCCGGTGATGGACGAAGCCGACGCCGCCCGCACCGTCGAGGCGCTTCTGGCGCAGGTCGCGGCCGAGGCCGCGCCCCCCGTCGCGCCGGCGTCGCCGGTTGTCGTTGCAAGCGAGCCGGCCGCCAAGCCCGCCGCCGCCAATACCCAGCCGGGCGCGACCATCCGCGTCGATCTCGACCGCGTCGACCGGCTGATCGACCTCGTCGGCGAGCTGGTCATCAACCAGTCGATGCTGGCCCAGCGGGTGACGGAGGCCGGCATCGCCCGCCTCTCGGACGTCGCCGTCGGTCTCGACGATCTGGAGAACCTGACGCGCGAGATCCAGGATTCGGTGATGGCGATCCGCGCCCAGCCGGTGCGCCCGATCTTCCAGCGCATGTCGCGCGTGGTGCGCGAGGTCGCCGACATGACCGGCAAGTCGGCCCGCCTCGTCACCGAGGGCGAGAATTGCGAGGTCGACAAGACCGTGATCGAGCGCCTCGCCGACCCGCTGACCCACATGATCCGCAACGCCATCGACCATGGGCTGGAAAAGCCGGAAGACCGGATCGCGGCCGGCAAGCCCGAGCAGGGCACGGTGCGCATGGTCGCGGCCCACCGTTCGGGCCGCGTCGTCATCGAGGTGTCGGACGACGGCGCCGGCATCAACCGCGCCAAGGCGCGCCAGATCGCCGTCGATCGCGGCATCGTCGCCGCCGACGCCCAGCTTTCCGACGCCGAGATCGACGACCTGATCTTCGCGCCGGGTTTCTCCACCGCCGCCGCCATCTCCGACGTGTCGGGGCGCGGCGTCGGCATGGACGTGGTGCGCCGCTCGATCCAGGCGCTCGGCGGGCGCATCACCATCGCCTCGCGGCCGGGCCAGGGCACGACCTTCACCCTGTCGCTGCCGCTGACGCTCGCCGTGCTCGACGGCATGATCGTCACCGTCGCCGGCCAGACGCTGGTTGTGCCGCTGTCGGCCATCGTCGAGACGCTGCAGCCCAAGGCGGCGGACGTCCACGCGCTCGGCGAGAAGGCGCGCGTCATCGGCATCCGCGGCGCGTTCCTGCCGCTGATCGACGTCGGCGCCGTGCTCGGCTACCGCGAGGAGGAGGCCGACCCGCTCGCCAGCGTCGCCATGATGGTCGAGACCGAGAACCAGTCGCAATGCGCGCTGATGGTCGACGGCATCATCGGCCAGCAGCAGGTGGTCATCAAGAGCCTCGAGACCAATTACGGCCATGTCTTCGGCGTGGCCGGCGCGACGATCCTCGGCGACGGGCGCGTGGCCGTCATCCTCGACGTCGACGCCATCGTCGCCGGCCCGGCCCGTTCGGACAGCGCAAGGAAAAGGAACGCCGCATGATGCAGGCATACGGACAGGAGGCGTCGGCCGCCAGCGAGCTGATCGCCTTCCGCCTCGGACAGCAGGAATTCTGCCTCGACATCATGTCGGTCCGCGACATTCGCGGCTGGACCCCGACGACGCCGCTGCCGCATTCGTCCTCCTACGTGAAGGGCGTCATCAACCTGCGCGGCGCCGTGCTTCCCGTCGTCGACCTCGCCGACCGCCTCGGCTTCGCGCCGACCGAGCCCAGCGCCCGCCACGTCATCATCATCACCCAGGTCGGCGACCAGACCATCGGCCTGCTCGTCGATGCCGTCTCCGACATCCTGACCGTCGCCGCCGGCTCGATCCAGCCGACCCCCGACGTCGCCTCCGAACTCGCCCGCGCCTTCATGAAGGGCGTGATCGCGATGGAGGGGCGGATGATCAGCCTGATCGCGCTCGACAGCGTGCTGACCCCCGGCCAGGCCGGGCAGGGTCTCCCGAACTGACGCGCGCGCCCAAGAGGAATACCGAGCCATGTCGCTTCTAGCCCAGTTGAGAATCCTCGTCGTCGACGACACGACCACCAGCCGCCTGCTTGTCCGCGACGCGCTGGAGACGCTCGGCTTCCGCAACATCCAGGTCGCCGCCGACGGCGAGCAGGCCATGAAGATGATGATGACGACGCCCTCGCATCTCATCATCTCGGACATGAACATGCCGAAGATGAACGGCCTGCAACTGCTGCACGCGATCCGCACCTACAAGCCGACCTCGCGCACGCCGTTCATGATCCTGACCGGCAGCCCCGACCGCGCGGTGCTGGACGAGGGCCGCAAGCTCGGCCTCAACAACTACCTGACCAAGCCGTTCAACCCCGACCAGCTGCGCCGCGCGCTGGAGGCCATCGTCGGCAGGCTGCATTGACGGCCGGTGAGGAAATCCGCGAGGTGCTGGCCCGCATCCGCGCCGAGCTGGAGGACATCGCCGGCCGCATCGACCGCAACCAGGCGGCGATCGCCCGTGCGACATGGGCGGCCGGCGCCTCCGACGCCGACTACGTGCGGGCGATGCAGGACGCCGACCTTTCCGCCCAGCGCATCGCCGGCCTCGCCGGCTATCTGCGCGCGCTCGGCGAGGCCGCCGATCCGCGCTGGCGTCTCGACACCCGCGCCGCCGCCGCGACGCTGACGCTCGCCGGCATGGCGCGCACCGTCGGCGCGCGCGACATGCAGCCCTCGACGCAGGCGGCCGGCGACGTCGATCTTTTCTGAACCGCCCCGGCATAAAAAGGACCCGGCCGGAGGCCGGGCCAAGAACTGCGACGGCGTATCGTCGCCGCAATCCGCGCGCCGGGGTGCTGGTCCGGCGCGCGGAGTTCCGTGATCAGCCGTGATAGGCGGCCTCGCCATGCGCGGCGAGGTCGAGGCCCTGCGCTTCCGCCTCCGCGCTGGGGCGCAACCCGATGGTGAGATCGACCAGCTTGTAGAGGATGGCCGAGACCACGCCGCACCACACGACCGTGATGGCGACGGCGAGAACTTGAGTCCACACCTGGCCCGCCATGCCGACGCCCTCGGGAAAGCCGACGCCGCCGAGCGCGGGCGCGGCGAGCACGCCGGTGCCGATGGCGCCGACGATGCCGGCGACGCCGTGGATGCCGAACACGTCGAGCGAGTCGTCATAGCCGAGCCTGATCTTGACCACGGCCACGAACCAGTAGGCCGCCGCGCTCGCCACCGCGCCGAGGATGATGGCGCCGACCGGGCCGACGAAGCCGGCCGCCGGCGTCACCGCCACGAGGCCGGTGACGATGCCCGACGCCGCGCCCAGCATCGAGGCCTTGCCGCGCTGCGCCTTCTCGATCAGCGACCAGGCTATCGTCGCGCCGGCGGTCGCGGTGAAGGTGTTGACCATGGCGAGCGCGGCCGTGCCGTTGGCCGCCGCGGCCGAGCCGGCATTGAAGCCGAACCAGCCGACCCACAGCACCGCCGCGCCGACCAGCGTGAACGGCAGCGAGTGCGGCGCCATGTTGTCGCGGCCGTAGCCGGCGCGCTTGCCGATCATGATCGCGCCGACGAGCGCGGCGATGCCGGCATTGATGTGCACCACCGTGCCGCCGGCGAAGTCGTAGGTGTCCCAGCCGTAGAACAGCCCCGCGCCGTCCCATGCCATATGGGCGATAGGAAAGTAGACGAAGGTGACCCACAGCGCGACGAAGGCGACCACCGCGCCGAAGCGGACGCGCTCGGCGAAGCCGCCGACGATCAGCGCCGGCGTGATGCAGGCGAAGGTCATCTGGAAGGCGATGAAGACATATTCGGGGATCGAGCCGGATTCCGATTCCGGCGTCACGCCGGCGAGGAACATCTTGCCGAGCCCGCCCCAATAGGGGCTGTCGCCGCCGCCGAAGGCGAAGGAATAGCCGTAGGTAACCCAGATGACGATGACGAGCGCCGTGATCATCGTGCACTGCATCAGGATCGACAGCACGTTCTTGGCCCGCACCAGCCCGCCATAGAACAGCGCCAGTCCCGGCAGGATCATGAACAGGACCAGCAGGGTCGAGACCAGCATCCAGGCCGTGTCGCCGCTGTCGAGCGCTGAGGCCGGGACGGCCGGATCCTGCGCGAAGGCCGGCAGCGCCGCGCCGGCCGCGAACGCCGGCCCGGCGGCGAGCGCGGTGAAAGTCGAACGTCTCATCATCGTGACTCCTTGATAAAGCGGGGATAAAGCGGGCCGCTCACAGCGCGTCGCCGTCGGTTTCGCCGGTGCGGATGCGCACGGCTTTCTCGATGTCGTGGACGAAGATCTTGCCGTCGCCGATCTGCCCGGTGCGGGCGGCGGACGCGATGGCCTCGACGGCGCGGTCGGCGAACTCGTCGGCGACCGCGACCTCGATCTTGACCTTGGGAAGGAAGCTGACGGCGTATTCCGCGCCGCGGTAGATTTCGGTGTGGCCCTTCTGCCGCCCGTAGCCCTTGACTTCGGTGACGGTCAGGCCCTGAAGCCCGATCGCGGTGAGCGCCTCGCGCACCTCGTCGAGCTTGAACGGCTTGATGATTGCCATCACGATTTTCATGAGGTTTCACCCCTTTGCTGGTTCAGGGGGCATGCGCGCCCCGCCTCTGCCGTGACCCCGCCGGCCGCGGGGATCGCAAAAGGTGAATCAAGCCGTGTGCCAATCGCGCGCGGCCTGGACAAGCTACTGTAATGAAAGGAAAATTTTCTCGATGTCGTGCCGAGCGCCTTCGCGGCGGCAACCGCGAATGGCTAAAAAACCGGCAATCCCCGGCAAATGACTATTTCGTGGGCGCTCGCCGCAGCCGCACCAGCCCCTCCTGCGCGGTCGAGGCGATCAGCGTGCCGTCGCGGGCATAGAGGAAGCCGCGCGAGAAGCCGCGCGCGCCGATCGTGTTAGGGGTGTCCTGGGTGTAGAGCAGCCAGTCGTCGAGCTTGTGGTCGCGATGGAACCACATGGCGTGGTCGAGACTGGCCATCTGGATTTCGGGATCGAAGCCGGTGCGGCCATGAGGGAAGGTCGAGGCGTCGAGCAGGGTCATGTCGGAGAGATAGGCGAGGATCGCGCGCTGGAGCGGCCGCTCGTCCGGCACCGCGCCGGACGTCCTGATCCAGACGCTCTGGTACGGCGGCAGCTTCTCGCGGCTTGTATAGTGCTCGACATTGATCGGCTTGATCTCGAGCGGGCGCTCGCGGGCCCAGAAATTGCGGATCGCCTCGGGAACGGCGTGGCCCGCCTCCTGCAGCAGCTGAAACTGGCTGCGCAGCGCCTCGGGCGGCGGCACGTCGAGCGGCATCGGCAGCTGATGCTCCAGCCCCTCCTCCTCGATCTGGAACGAGCATTCGAGCGAGAAGATCGCCCGCCCGTTCTGGATCGCGGTGACGCGGCGCGTGGTGAAGGAGCCGCCGTCGCGCAGCCGGTCGACATTGTAGACGATCGGTATGGAAGGGTCGCCCGGAAGCATGAAGTAGCAATGCAGCGAGTGCACGTTGCGCTCCACGCCGACCGTGCGCTGCGCCGCCACCAGCGCCTGGCCGATGACCTGCCCGCCGAAGACGCGCTGCCAGCCGACCTTGGGGTTGCTGCCGCGATACAAATTGTGTTCGATCCGCTCCAGATCGAGTATGCTGAGCAACTCCTGCATGGCCTGCGACATAAGGCTGTTTCCCCCCGCGATTGCGATCCTGCCTTGGGGGTTGCAACGATCGCCCGGTTAAGTCAAGGCAGGGCATTGCGGCACCAGCGGAAGGAATGGCGACGATGGATAGCCCGGTGGACGGCCCGATGAACAGCCCGATGGACGGGCAGAAAAACGGCTTCGACGTCATCGTCGCGGGCGCGGGCTATGTCGGCCTCACCGCCGCCGTTGCCATCGCCCAGGCACGGCCGAGCCTGAAGGTTGCCGTCGTCGACGCCGCCCCCGCCGACGCCTGGCAGCGCGACGGCCGCGCCTCGGCCATCGCCGCCGCTGCGGTGCGGATGCTGGACGCGCTCGGCTGCTGGGAGGCGATCGCGCCGAAGGCGCAGGCCATCACCGACATGGTCATCACCGATTCGCGCACCGCCGACCCGGTGCGCCCGGTCTTCCTGACCTTCGAGGGCGAGATCGCGCCCGGCGAGGCCTTCGCCCATATGGTGTTCAACCGCGACCTGAACGGCGCATTGCGCACGCGCGCCGCCGCGCTCGGCATCGACATGATCGAGGGCGTCGGCGTCGCCGGCTTCGACACCGGCCCGCGCGACATGACCGTCCACCTCGCCGACGGCGCCTCGCTCGCCACCCGCCTGCTCGTCGCCGCCGACGGCGTGCGCTCGCGCCTGCGCGACATGGCCGGCATCGGCACCGTGCACTGGGATTACGGCCAGTCCGGCATCGTCTGCACCGTCGGCCACGAGCGCCCGCATGGCGGCCGCGCCGAGGAGCATTTCCTGCCCGCCGGCCCCTTCGCCGTCCTGCCGCTGGCGCCCGACGAGAACGGCGCCAACCGCTCCTCCATCGTCTGGAGCGAGAAGACCGAGGACGCCGAGCGGCTGGTCGCCGAGGACGAGATCGTGTTCGAGGCAGAGCTGGAAACTCGCTTCGGCCTCAAGCTGGGCGAGATACGGGTGCTGTCCAAGCCGCGCGCGTGGCCGCTCGGCCTGACGCTGGCGCGCGACTTCGTGCGCCCGCGCTTCGCGCTCGCCGGCGACGCCGCCCACGGCATCCACCCCATCGCCGGGCAGGGGCTGAACCTCGGCCTGCGCGACGCCGCAGCGCTTGCCGAAACCATCGTCGAGGCCGACCGGCTCGGCCAGGACATCGGCGGCCTCGACGTGCTCGAACGCTACCAGCAATGGCGGCGCTTCGACACGCTGCGCATGGGCGCGACCACCGACGTGCTGACGCGGATGTTCTCCAACGACCTCGCACCCTTGCGCGCCGTGCGCGATCTGGGCCTCGGCCTGGTCGAGCGCATGCCGCGCCTGAAGGACTACTTCATCCGCCAGGCCGCCGGCCTCTCCGAGCGCGGGCCGAAGCTGCTGCGCGGCGAGGCGATCTGAGGATCAGGCCCTGACCAGCCGCGGCTTCTCGTCGAACACGGCGAGCACGCGGGCGAGCTCATGGCCGCGCTTCAGGATCAGGCCGGAAGCCGCGACGACGGAGAATGCGCCCTGCTTGCGCGCCAGCGCCGGCACCTTGTCGATGCGGTAGAGCGGCACCTCGCTGGTGCGCCGGTAGACGGAAAAGGTCGCGCGGTCCTTCATGTGGTCGATGGCGTAGTCGCGCCACTCGCCGAGGGCGACCTTGCGCCCGTAGACCCTCAGGATCAGGTCGAGCTCGCGCCGGTGGAACGTCACCGGCACCTCGTCCCGCTCCCGGCGAAGCTCGTGAAGCGGGACGACCATCGGGGAATCGTCCCCACCCTCCGATCCGGCTCCATAGTCGGTCATGCGCCATCCTTTCGATGATGACATCGCGCCAGACTCGCCCGCCCCGCCGGGAAAAGCAAGCCCCACCCGGCCGTCCTTTCCGCCACTCACGCGGCCATTCACGAACCGCCACACGCTGTCTCCATAGGTGATGGAGCGACATATTTCCGCCGCTTTTTACCCAAGCTCCCGCCCCAATGTGCGGCGACCATCCGATCGTTGCCTGAGACGGTTCGGTCCGGCGTGGACCTGTAACCCCAAGCCCCCCGCCCACAGGGCCAAGGCTGGGCCGAACCAACTCCGGGGAATCCGGGCCACGGCAACGACGATCCCAAAGCAAGCGATTGCCGGCGCTGGACTCGTTCAGCGCCGGTCTTGTTTATGGCTTCCCCTTACCGAAACTCAGCTTCCGGGACGGGAGAGGATGGCCGCGCCGAGGATGGCGCCGGGCAGGTTGTCCTCGTCCATCTCCTGCACCAGCACGGCGCAGCCGCCCGCGCCCTTGCGCGCGATCTCGTTCTTCGGCAGCGCGATGCGCGTCTTCTCGCCGTGCCACATCCCGGCCGAGTGGAAGCCGGACACCGCGTTCCAGTAGGTCAGTTCGCGTCCGGCATTCTTGCCGCGCCCGATCCGCACCCGCGTCGCCGGCTCGAAATAGACGACCAGCACCTGCGCGTTGCGCACCGGCCGGTCGGCCGCGCCGGTCTCGACGATCATCGAGCCGCCCTCGTAAGACACGCTGACATCGACGATCATGCCTTCGGACGAGCCGGCCATGCGCCGCATCGCCGCCTCGACACGGGCGCGCTTGGCGCCGTTCATCTCCACGCGCCCGTTGACGACCGCCTGCGGCGTGAACACCGAGCGCGTGGCGAAGGCGCGGCTGTATTCCTGCTGGCGGGCGGTGTTCTCTGGGCTGGCCATGGTGTCGCGCCAGCCGAGATAGTCCCAGTAATCGACGTGATAGGCGAGCGCGACCACGTCGTCGGAGCGGGCGAGGTCGGCGAGCAGCGCGTCGGCCGGCGGGCAGAAGCCGCAGCCCTGGCTGGTGAACAGCTCGACCACGGCCTTCGGCCGCGCGGCCGGCGACTTGACAAACTCGCCCGCCGCGGCGCCACTTGCCGATGCGACGATCAACGCGGCCGTCATCAGCCGCAGAAAGGTCAGGACCAACAGCTTTTCCCGATTTCGAGGGGTTTTGCCTGCCCCTCCCGCACCCAACGGACCGCCTGGCCGGAAAACGAGAACCCGCGCCGGCTGCCGAGGGGCAAGATTAGGCAGCGCCGCAGGCGACGGGAAGTCAATTTGCGGTGAAACCCCCAGCTTGAATGCCTTCTCCTTCTCCTTCCTTCCCGCGGGGCCTTCCATGTTCGACGATCTCCATGCCGCCATCGACATCTATTGCGAGCGAACCGGGCCGGAATTCTGGTCCGAGCCGGTCAACGCGCTGACCAACCTCGCCTTCGTCGCCGCCGGCCTGTGGGGCGTCGCCGCCCTGCGCCGGCGCGAGCGCGACGGCTTCGCCCTTCTGCTGGCATGGTGGGTGGTGGCGATCGGCGCGGGCTCGTTCCTGTTCCACACCTTCGCCACGTGGCTGACCATGTGGGCCGACATCCTGCCGATCGCCGGCTTCACGCTCGCCTACACGCTGTTCAACCTGCGCCGCTTCCTGCGCTTTTCGTGGCCGAAATCGCTGGCGCTCTTCCTCGTCTTCTATGTCGTGGTCGGCTTGCTCACCGCCGCGGTGCCCGACTGGCTGCGCGAGGCGTCGAACGGCTCGACCGGCTACCTGCCGCCCTTCCTGGCGCTGGTGGTGTTCGGCCTGTGGGCGATCCGCGCCGGCAACCCGGCCGGCTGGTACAACATCGCCGCCGCCGGCCTCTTCGTCGTCTCGGTGTCGTTCCGCGCGCTCGACCCCCATGTCTGCGAGGCGATGCCGCTCGGCACCCATTTCCTGTGGCATTCGCTCAACGGGCTGATGCTCGGCATCGTGCTCGCCGCCGTGGTGCGCCACGGCGCGCCGGCACGAAAGACGACCTGACAAAGAGAAAGGCCGCCGGCGCTTCCGCGCCGACGGCCTTCGTTCCTCAGGCTGCCTGTCCTATGCCGCGAGGTCGCGCAGCACGTATTGCAGGATGCCGCCGTTCGTGAAGTAGTCGAGTTCGTCCAGCGTGTCGATGCGGCACAGGATCGGCACGTCCTTCACGGACCCGTCGGCGAAGGTGACCTTCGCCACCATCTTCTGGCGCGGCCGGATCGTCTCCAGCCCGTCGATGGTCACGGTCTCGTCGCCCTTCAGGCCGAGCGAGGCCCAGCTCGTGCCCTCCTCCAGCGTGAACGGCACCACGCCCATGCCGACGAGGTTGGAGCGGTGGATGCGCTCGAACGACTGGGCAATGACGGCGCGCACGCCGAGCAGGTTGGTGCCCTTGGCCGCCCAGTCGCGCGACGAACCGTTGCCGTATTCGACGCCGGCGAAGATGACCAGCGGCACGCCTTCCTGCTTGTAGCGCATGGCCGCGTCGTAGATCGACATCTCCTCCTTGGAGGGATAGTGGATCGTATAGCCGCCTTCCTTGCCGTTCTCGCCCAGCATGTGGTTGCGGATGCGGATGTTGGCGAAGGTGCCGCGCATCATCACCTCATGGTTGCCGCGCCGCGTGCCGTACTGGTTGAAGTCGGCGACCGCGACGTGGTTGTCGAGCAGGTAGCGTCCCGCGGGCGAGGCCGCCTTGATCGAGCCGGCCGGCGAGATGTGGTCGGTGGTGATCTTGTCGCCGAACAGGCCGAGGATGCGCGCGCCCTTGACCGGCTCGACGCCGCCGGCCTTGCGGCCCATGCCGACGAAATAGGGCGGGTTCTGCACGTAGGTCGAGGAATCGTCCCAGGTGTAGGTCTGGCCCGAAGGGGCCTGCACCTTCTGCCAGTTCTCGTCACCCTTGAACACGTCGGCATAGCGCGCGGCGAAGATCTCGCGGGTG
>DAOMOI010000023.1:0-14019 GCA_035444225.1 Aquamicrobium sp.
GACGCATGTGTGGCTGGCCGCGCCCTTCATCCTCGTCGGCTGGGCGATGCTGGCCGCGCTCGGGCGCGCGCTCGACGCGCTGACGCTGGGGCCGGAGACCGCCGCCAGCATGGGCGTCGACATGCGCCGGGTGCAGTTCCTGGCCGTGTTCGGCACGGCCGCCTCGGTCGGCGCGGCCACCGCGGTCACCGGCGCCATCGGCTTCGTCGGGCTGGTTGTGCCGCATGTGCTGCGGCCGCTGGTCGGCGGCCGTCCGTCGCGGCTGCTGCTCGCCAGTGCGCTCGGCGGCGCCTGCGTCGTGCTCACCGCCGACGTGCTGGTCAGGCTGATCGCGCCGTCGCGCGACCTGAAGCTCGGCGTGCTGACCGCGATCGTCGGCGCGCCGTTCTTCCTGTGGCTGGTCTATCGCACCCGGCGGAGCCTGGCATGAGGCCGCTTCTCTCCATCTCCGGCCTCCGCGTCCGGCTCGGCGGCAAGGCCGTGCTCCACGGTCTCGACCTCTCGGTCGAAGCCGGCGAGTTCGTCGGCCTGATCGGCCCCAATGGAGCGGGCAAGTCGACGCTGCTGCGGTCCGCGCTCGGCCTTCTGCCCTATTCCGGGACGGTCCTTCTCGACGGCGCGGACGTGGCCGCGCTTCCGGCCCGCGGCCGCGCGGAAAAGGCGGCCTATCTGGCGCAGGAGCGCGAGATCGCCTGGGCGGTGCCGGTGGAGACGGTTGTGGCGCTGGGGCGCGCGCCGCACCGGCGCGGCTTTGCCGCGCCCGGTCCCCGCGACGACGCGATCGTCGAGGAAGCGATGCGGCGCATGGACGTCGCGGCCTTCCGCAACCGCATCGCCACCGACCTGTCGGGCGGCGAGAAGGCGCGGGTGCTGACGGCGCGCGCGCTGGCGCAGGACACGCCGCTGCTGCTCGCCGACGAGCCGACCGCCGGGCTCGACCCCGCGCACCAGATCGCGCTGATGCGGGTGTTTCGGGAACTTGCCGCGTCGGGGCGCGGCGTCGTCGCCTCGCTGCACGATCTGGGGCTTGCCGCGCGCTGGTGCTCGCGCCTCGTGCTGGTCGCGAAAGGGTGTGTGGTCGCCGAAGGCAGGCCGGAGGAGGTGCTGACGCCGGAGCGCCTGCGCGACGTCTACGGCGTGACCGCTTTCTTCGCCGACGCCGCCGGCGCTCCCGTCATCCTGCCGCTCGACATCGCAGGCGGGCAGACGGATTGATACACTATCGACGCCATGCCGCCAGAGCGCGATGGAGCCGGGAATAGGCGTCGTCGTCGCCCGGTATGCCAAAGCGCAGCGCGTATTCGTCCCGGTCGAACCGCCGCACGAGAATGCCCGCTTCTCCGAGCGCGCTGAACAGCGCCTGCGCCTCGCGCGTGCGGACGAAGCGGTAGAGACTGGTGCCGCCCGCGACGGTGAGGCCCGCATCCCGCAACAGGCCGTCGAGACGCGCCGCATCGCCGGCAAGCCGCTGCCGCATCGAGCGCTGCCAGGAGACGTCCGCGAGCCCGGCTATGCCGAGCTCGATGGCCGGCCCCGGGACGGCCCAGGGCCCGAGGCGGGAGCGGATCTCCGCGACAAGGTCTTCGGGCCCGATCGCGAAACCGAGGCGGACTCCAGCCAACCCGAAGAACTTGCCGAACGAGCGCAGGATGACGATGCCGCCCTGTGGCACATCGGGAGCGAGGCTCTCTTCTGCGGGGCCGACTTCCATGAAGGCTTCATCGACCACCAGAAGGCCGCGTCTTGCGCGCAGCTCCGCGGCGATGGCGAGCAGCGACTGCCGCGTCACGATGCGGCCATCGGGATTGTTCGGGTTGACGACGATCGCCAGGTCGGATCGCCGCAGCCCGTCCGGATCAACGGCTTCCACCGTGTCATGACCGGCCAGCACCGCGGCCCGGTGATGCTCCGCATAAGTCGGCGACAGGATCGCGGCGCTGCCCCGCCGGACCAGTGCGGCAGTCAGCGGTAGCAGAATCTGGGTGCCCGGCGCGGCAACGATATTCCGCGGCGATGGCGCGCCGTAAGTCCGGGCTGCGGTTTCCAGCAACGCCTGAAGCCGCGAATCCTCGGGAAGGCGCGTGAATGCATCGGCGTCGATATCGTCGAACGGATAGGGATGCGGGTTGATCCCGGTGGACAGATCGAGCCATGGCCGCGGCGCGTCCGGAAACAACCGCACGGCGCGCGACAGGCTGCCGCCGTGATCGGCCACGTCGTTCGACGGCGTCCCGTCCGATCCGCTCATGTCCGTGCTCCTCCTGCCCGCCGCCTCGCCTGGTTGCCCCGTCCGGCTTTACCCCGCCACCGGCCATCCTGTCACGGCGCGGATTGAAACCCGGCCATGGGTCGATGTGGAGCCGGCCGGGCAGGTCGTCCTCCACGCGAAATCCCGCTGGTCATACGTCTCTGGGCTGGCGGCGGCAGACGATCGCCGGCATCAGCGACCGGGGCCTGCGCTGGCTGTTCGTCCGCCGCCGAGCTGACCCAATCCGAGGCGCTGGTGCTGATGGTGATCGCCTGCTTCCAGCCGATCACGCGCGCCGCAGCCCGGCGCGCCCTACACCTATGTCACGACAAAAGAATTCCTGCTCGTCTTCGGCCTCGACACGCTCCGCGGCCTGCCCGACTTCGAGGCACTCGAGGAGGCAGGTCTGCTGTCAAAGGAGAGGCTGCTCGCCGGTGATATTCCCGTTGCATTGGCCGGTGGCGACAATGGGGAGGAGCCGGGCCGGCGAAGGCCGCCTGCTCTATATCGCGGACGCGCAAGGTCAAGTCGAGCCGGCCAATCAACGCGGCGGCCGCTCGCCGATAAAAATCAATAAAATCAGTAGACTGGATACGGGCCGTGCTTGCTTCAACAGTTACAGCAAGGCTTAGCTGTTATAAGCCCCGGGCATTGGAATCCCATACCGATAAGCATGTAGCCTCATCGGAAACAAGAAATGTCAAAAACATTTTTGGATGCCGCACCAGGTCCATTCGGAGGGATTACAGATGAAAAGAAGAGGGTTTCTGCTCGGCGCCGGCGCTGGTGCAATAGGGCTAAGTACGCCTGCAATCGCGCAGGATCCCAAATATCGCTGGCGTCTGGTTTCCAGCTTCCCGAAATCACTCGATACGTTGTTCGGTGCGGCGGAGTTCTTTGCCGAGCGGGTCAAGGAAGCCACCAATGGCGAGATCGAGATCAGCGTCTATGCCGCCGGCGAAATCGTTCCCGCCCTGCAGGCATTCGATGCCGTATCGGACGGCACGGTGGAGCTGTGCCACACCTGCAGCTACTACTTCGTGGGCAAGGACCCAGCCTTCACCTTCGGCACCACGCTTCCGTTCGGCCTCAATACGAGGCAGCACGATTCGTGGCTGATCGAAGGCGGCGCGCAGGCGCTGCTCGACAAGTTCTACGGCAAATACGGCGTCAAGAGCTTCGCCTGCGGTAATGTGTGCGCCCAGATGGGCGGCTGGTTCCGCAAGGAAATCAAGAGCGTCGAGGATCTGGCAGGCTTGAAGTTCCGCATCGGCGGCCTTGCGGGGCAGGTCGTGCAGAAGCTGGGTGTCGTGCCCCAGCAGATTCCCGCCGGCGATCTCTATCCCGCGCTCGAGCGCGGCACGATCGACGCCGCCGAATGGGTCGGCCCTTACGACGACGAGAAGCTCGGCCTGCACAAGGTTGCGCCCTATTACTACTATCCCGGCTGGTGGGAAGGTTCGGCGACCATCCATCTCTTCATGCAGAATGCGATCTGGGACGAACTGCCCGCGCACTACCGGGCGCTCATCGAGATGGCGTCGAGCGAGGCGAATGCCTGGATGCAGGCGCGCTACAACAACAACAACCCCGCCGCCCTGCGCAGGCTGGTTGCCGAAGGCGCGCAGCTGCGCGCCTATCCCGACGAGGTCTTCGACGCCGCCTTCGACGCCGCGCACGAACTGTTCGACGAGATCGCGGCGAACAACGCGGATTTCAAGGAGCTCTACGATCACCTCACCGCCTACCGGCAGCAGCAATATAGCTGGTGGCAGTTCGCCGAGCACAAATACGACGATCTCATGATCAACGCGCTGCGAAAGCGGCGATAGGCGCAAAGCGCGGGCGTTTACACCGGCAACGCCTTCAAACAGGTCGATGGCGGCAGCAAGCGGAACGTGCTGCCGCCGTCATCGGAATGCGGCTGCCCGGCCCTGCAATTCGTGACTCCATTCCAGTTCCGATGTGGATGGAACGCCGCCCGCCGTTTCAACGTCCCTGACGGTGCGTTACGCAGGCGGCAGGCCGCATGTTGCAGACCTTGAACCATAGGGAGAGGAACAGTCGTGGCACTCCTGCTGGCGTTATCTCGACTGATCGACCGGATCAGCCAGTTCATTGGCAAGAAAATCTCGTGGATCATCCTGTTGGCGGTGCTGGTCAGCTGCGCCAACGCCATCTCCCGATACGCCTTCAACGTTTCGTCCAATGCGTGGCTCGAACTGCAATGGTATCTCTACGGCGCCGTGTTCATGCTGGCTTCGGCCTATACACTGCAACGCAACGAACATGTCCGCATCGACGTGATCGCGGCCAGATGGTCGAAGCGCACGCATGACTGGGTGGACCTGATCTGCCACGCCGTGTTCCTCTTTCCCTTCTGCCTGCTGATGGTCTGGCTGTGCTGGCCCTGGTTCGTGCGCTCGTTCAATTCCGGTGAATATTCGTCCAGCGCCGGCGGCCTTATCGTCTGGCCTGCCAAGTCGCTGGTCCTGATCGGCTTCGTGCTGCTGCTGGCCCAGTCCGTCTCCGAGATCATCAAGCGCTATGCCGTGCTCCGGGGATTGGTCGACGAGACGCCGACGCAGCCCTCCGGCCCCGCCAATGGCAGCCTCAACGGTTGAGAGTGTAGATCGCCTTGATTGATTTCATCGCACATAATCTTGCGCCGATCATGTTCTTCTGCGTGATGGGCCTCCTGTTGCTCGGCTATCCCGTAGCGTTCACGCTGGCGGCCGGCGGATTGTTCTTCTTCGTCGTCGGCGTGGAGCTGTCCAGCATATCGAGCGAGATCAGGCTTTTCTGGCCGTTGTTGCAGTCCCATCCCGAGCGCGTCTACGGCATCATGTACAATGACACGCTGCTCGCGATCCCGTTCTTCACCTTCATGGGGCTGATACTCGAACGCTCCCGGATGGCCGAGGATCTGCTCGACACAGTGGGGCAGCTGTTCGGCTCGATACGCGGCGGGCTGGCCTACGCCGTCATTCTCGTCGGGGCGCTTCTCGCCGCGACGACCGGCGTGGTCGCGGCGTCGGTCATCGCCATGGGACTGATCTCCCTGCCGATCATGATGCGGTACGGATATCACAAGGGCATCGCTTCCGGCACGATCGCGGCATCGGGAACGCTCGCGCAGATCGTCCCGCCGTCGATCGTGCTCATCGTCATGGCCGACCAGCTCGGCCGCTCGGTCGGCGACATGTATCTCGCGGCGCTCGTTCCCGCCTTCCTGATCATCGTCAGCTACTGCCTGTTCATCTTCGGCGTTTCCGTCGCCCGGCCGCACTGGGTGCCGGCGCTGCCGCCGGAGGCCCGCACGCTGGAGGGCAGCCTGTGGCCGCTCGTCGCGCTTCTCGTCGTCGCGGTGCTTCTGTACCTGGCGATGTACAACTACGCCTTCGATCACCTGCGCTACGAGGTACGGCTCATATGGTCGGCGGCGGTCGCGACGGGAACCTGCCTGCTGCTGAGCCTTGCCAACAGGCACTTCAAGCTGAACCTGCTCTCGCGCGCGACCGAACAGGTCGTCATCGTCCTGGTGCCGCCGCTGGCGCTGATCTTCCTCGTTCTGGGAACCGTGTTTCTCGGGATCGCGACGCCCACCGAGGGCGGCGCCATGGGCGCGGTGGGTGCGCTTCTGCTGGCGATCTCGAAGGGCCGGCTGTCGATGACGGTCCTCAAGCAGGCGCTCGACACGACGACGAAGCTGTCGGCCTTCGTCATGATGATCCTCATCGGCGCCCGCGTTTTCGGCCTCACCTTCTACGGCGTCAACGGCGACCGGTGGATCGAGGAGATATTCCTTCAGATTCCGGGCGGTGAAACCGGCTTCCTCGTCTCCGTCACCATCATCGTGTTCGTCCTCGCCTGCTTCCTCGACTTCTTCGAGATCGCCTTCATCGTCGTCCCGCTCCTGGTGCCGGTCGCCAACGCGCTCGGGATCGACCTGATCTGGTTCGGCATAATCATCAGCATCAACTTGACGGCATCCTACCTGACGCCGCCCTTCGGCTTCTCGCTGTTCTATCTGCGGTCCGTCGTTCCCGCGCAGAGCTGGCACGACGAGATCAGCAAGAGGACGCTTCCGGGAATAACGACCCTGGAGCTGTACAAGGGCGCCATACCTTTCATCGCCATACAGGTCGCGATCATATTCGTGATAATCGCGTTCCCCGAACTCGTCGTGCAGGACAGGCCGCCGCCTATGGTCGAAGATGTCGACGACGTTCTGTGGATGCCGCAATAGCCAGGTCGCGAGAAGAGCAGGATGCCCGGGAAGTTGAGGATGGATGAGTTGAGCGACCTGAAGCAGACGGAAACGACCTCCCATCTCGAATGCCTCGACAGTGCCGCCCGGGTCGTCGAACGGCTCGTGGAGGCCGCGACGGGGCAACTTCGGGCCGAGCGTTCCGCGGGCGCGCGCCTGCCGCAGCACCGGACCCATGCGCTCGCCTGGATATCCACCTATTCCGCCGCCATCCGCTCGCTGGTGAACTACGGCCGGAAGCTGGAGCGGGAAGGCCGGCTCACGGATGTCGAGAAGCTCATCGTTTCCATTGGCGTCGGCGAGTATGTCGAGCAGATATTCGCCGGCATCGCCATCGGCCAGAACGAGACGGCGCGCCTGAGGCACGTTCTCGACGAAAGCCTCATCGACGCGTTCCGCAACGATGCGGACGTGAGGAAGGCGATCGCCTCAGGAAACAGCGCGCAGAACAGGGCAAGCCTCGTGGGGCTCTGGCTGCAAGCCAACGACGAGCCGTCGCTGGGCGACCCCGACACCGACGAGCTGCTTGAAAGCATGCGCGCGGAGATCAAGCGGTTCGTCGCCACCGAGATCGCCCCCGAGGCCCACAAGTGGCACCTCGCCAACGACTACATCCCCGCCTCGGTTCTCACCCAGCTCGGCGAGCTCGGCATCTTCGGCCTGACCATCCCGGCCGAATATGGCGGGTCGGGCCTTTCGAAATCGGCCATGTGCGTCGTCACCGAGGAGCTTTCCCGCGGCTTCCTGGGCGTCGGGTCGCTGGGCACCCGCTCGGAGATCGCGGCTGAGCTGATCAGGGCGGGCGGAACGGAAGAGCAGAAGCGCAAATGGCTTCCGCTGATCGCGTCCGGCACATGCGTGCCCACGGCCGTCTTCACGGAGCCGGACTTCGGCTCCGACCTCGCCTCGCTCCGCACCAGGGCGAGCCGCGTCGGCGACTGCTACGAGATCACCGGCAACAAGACTTGGATCACCCATGCGAGCCGGGCCAATCTGATGGTCATCCTCGCGCGGACCGATCCCGCCGAGAAGGGATATCGCGGCCTGTCGATCCTGCTGGCCGAAAAGACGCCCGGAACCCCGGACGCGCTCTTTCCCGACGCGGGCCTGGAAGGCACGGAGATCGAGGTTCTCGGCTATCGGGGCATGAAGGAATTCGAGCTTTCCTTCCAGTCTTTCAAGGTGCCGGCGGAAAACCTGCTGGGCGAGGTCGAAGGCGAAGGCTTCAAGCAGCTGATGCAGACCTTCGAGGTCGCGCGCATCCAGACTGCGGCGCGAAGCGTCGGCGTCGCGACCGCCGCCTTCATGCAGGCCTGGCGCTACGCCAACGACCGCAAGCAGTTCGGGCGTCCGCTCGTCGAGTTCGAGCGCGTGAGCGACAAGCTGGTCATGATGGCGGTCGAGATATTGATCTCGCGCCAGCTCGTCTATTTCGCCGCCCGCCAGAAGGACAGCGATACGCGCTGCGACGTCGAGGCGGGCATGTCGAAGCTTCTGGCCGCGAAGGTCGCGTGGGCATCCGCCGATGCCTGCGTGCAGATTCACGGCGGAAACGGCTTCGCGCTGGAATTCGAGGCCAGCAGGATTTTATGCGACGCCCGCATCCTGTCGATCTTCGAGGGCGCCGCCGAGATTCAGGCCGAGGTCATCGCCCGCGGCATCCTCGGCTGATCCTGAGGGGGCAGCCCCCACCTCTTCCTCAGGCGGCGCGCTTCAATCGTCCCACTGGGCAACGCCGCTGATGATGTTCTCGCTCATGAGCGCCGCGACGTCGATGGCTCCCGAATGCCTGACCGGGCGCAGCGACCGGCACAGCTCGCCCAGCCGTTGAAGCTGGCCGCGCCTGACGGCAACTGCCTCCTCGATGCCGACCGCCTCGAAGGTCACGACCTCGCCCGGTTTCAGCATCCCGAGGCGGGGAAGGTCGCTTGAGATGACGGTGGCTATCTTGGGATAGCCGCCGACCGTCTGCCGGTCCGACAAGAGGATGACTGGCATGCCGTTGCCGGGAACCTGCACCGAGCCGTTCACGACCCCGTCGGTCGCGATGTCGTATCCGCGCGCGTGCTTCAACGGCTCCCCGGTCAGCCGCATGCCCATCCGGTCCGACTCGCGCGTGATCCGGTATTGCGCCGACAGGAACCGGTCGATGTTGTCGTCGTCGAAATAGTCCGCCTGCGGGCCGAGAACGACGCGGATCGGCCCCTGCCCGTAAGGCAGTTCGCCCGAAAGCTCGAGGTCCGGCAGGGCGGCGTCGGCCGCGGCCACCTGAAGCACGTCGCCGGCGGCAAGCGGACGCCCGTTCAGGCCGCCGAACTCTCCCCGCAGGAAGGTCGAGCGGCTTCCGAGCACTTCGGGGACGCCGATCCCGCCGGACACGGCGAGAACGGCATAGGTCGCGCTTTGCGGGGCGAGGACCGTGACCTTCCGGCCGGCCTTCACCGTCGCGCTGCGGTTGCAGGCGATCACGGTGCCGTCGTCGAGCCTGAGCGCGGCATCGCCACCGACCACGGCCACGCGCACCGGGGCGTCCTTCACCTCGAAGCTCGGGCCGACATAGCAGACCTCGAGCACGGCCGCGCGCGGGTCGTTGCCGACGAGGGCATTCGCCGCCGCCAGCGCCAGCAGGTCCATGACCCCGCTTGGCGGAACGCCAAGATTCTGATGCGAAATCCTGCCGGCGTCCTGGATCGTCGTGCACAGGCCCGGCGCGGTGATGACGATGCCGGCCATCATGTCACAAGGTAGTCTTGAGTGTATTCGAAGGACTTCGCTTCATTCTCCTTATGGAGAATATCCTCGTATTCCCGGGAGGAAACCGGCCTGAACCCCACTTTGTCGCCGGGAGCGAGCAGGTTCGGGCTTTGCAGGCCCGAATGGAAGAACTTCAAGGGGCAATTGCCGATCAGGTGCCATCCGCCGGGGCTGACCACCGGATAGACCAGCGTCAGCCGCATCGCTATGGCGAGGGAACCCGCCGGAACGCGTATCCTCGGCTCGGTCCGTCGCGGCAGCTCCAGCTCGGCCGGCAGGTCGCCCATCAACGCGCAGCCCGGCAGGAAGCCGAGGAAATAGACGAAATATTCCTGCGACGAATGGAGATCGACCACGTCGGCGACCGTCATGTTCACCCGGCCGGCCACATCGGCAAGGTCGGGAGCATGCTGCTCTTCGTAGCACACGGGAAGCCGCCACAGCCGGCTGGCGGTTTCCGCTTTCGCGGTGCTTTCCAGCAGGCCGGCGATCTCGTCGATCAGGCGAAGCGGATCGGCAAGCAGCGGGTCGTACTGGACCAGAAGCGACCGGAAGGTCGGTATCAGATCGGTCACGCCTTGCAGCCCCTTCAGTCTCAGGGCGTCGCGCAGGCGAAGAACCTTGTCGCTGAGGGCGCGGTCGATGCGGCTTCCGAACTCGACGACGATGCCGGAATCGGCCGCCAGCAGGAACCGCGCTTCACCGACCCGGCGTTCGAATTGCTGATGGCGTCCCAAAGCCTCTCCTTTCGCGATACCCCCTGTCAGCGGCGGGATCGCTCTTCATCCGTGGCCGCCAGGTCCGCGATGGTCTCTCTCTGCGCGGCGTCGGGCGTCGGCTTCAGCGGCAGCCTTGTTTCGCCTTCGAGCCTGAACATCGGCCCCGCGGTCCAAATCTCGCCGACGCCGTGATGATGGACGCGCTCGAAAATGGCACTCGACTCGATCAGGCCGCCCGGCCGCGCCAGCTCGTCGACGGTCTGGTACGGGTGCCAGCAGATGGAGGTGGGGCCGAACAGCTCCTGCACCTGCGCCATCGTCTTCGTCGCGAACCAGGCCGCAAGGAGGCTGCGGATTTCCTCCCTCGCGGCAAACCGGTCGGCTTCCTTCCTCAGGTCGAAACCCCGGCTCTCCTCGATCCGCCTGAACGCGTCTTCGGTCTGCGTGACCCGGCACAGCTCCGTCCACTGGCGCGGGGTGAGCGCGACGAGCATCAGGCGCTTGCCGTCGGCGGTGGAGAAATCGTGGCCGAAGGTGCCGTAGATATGGTTGCCGAGCCTCGGGCGGGTGTTTTGCGTGACCTCCGTCTCGCCGACGAAGCCGAGCGTGGTCATCGCCGCCAGCATGACGTCGGACAGGGAGCACCTTATCCACGCGCCGACGCCTTCGAGCCGCCGCCGGCGCTCCGCCGCCACCAGCGCGAGCGCCAGTTGCAGCCCGGCTATCATGTCCCAGCAGGGAAAGGGCGCATTGATCGGCGCCGCATGGCCTTCAGGCCCGGTGATCAGCGGCAGGCCGGACGCCGCGTTGACCGTATAGTCCACGGCGGGCCGCCCGTCGGGGAACCCTTCCAGCGTGGCGATGATCGTGCGCGGCTTTTCCGCCAGAAGCCTTCCGTCCATGAGGAAGGCCGGCGACAGGTTGGTGATGACGATGCCGTCGTCGCCGATGAGCTCGATCACGCGTTCCTGCACCTGCGGGTCGCGCAGATCGGCCGCCACATGCCGCTTCGCGTGGTTGAGGCCGCTCCAGTAGATGCTGCCGCCCTCGTCAGAGAGCGGCCAGCGCTTGTGGTCGACGCCGCCGCCGGGCGGATCGATGCGGATGACCTCAGCTCCCAACTGGGCAAGCGTGTTGCCGCAGAAAGGCACGGCCACGAAAGCCGAAATCTCGATGACTCGAAGCCCGTTCAACAGCGGATACATGCGGTACGCACCTGTGCATTTCGATTTGACGGTACACAATACGGCGCCCGCGATGGGATCGTGCGGGCGGTTTGATCAGGTATAATCAAAAGGCATGTCCTGGCCATCCTCCAGAGGGTGGCGGGGGCGATACTTGCCCTTGAGGATTCCCGACCGGATGCAGGCGCGCGTCTCCTTTTCGATCAGCTTGATCAGCGAGCGCGTTATCTGGGTGACCGGCTTGTTGCGCGGCGTGGCGATGACCAGCAGCGCCTCCATCCCCGGCTCGTCGACCATGTGGGCGGCGAGCGCCTGCGAGCGGACCTCCGCATGGACCGCGCCATAGGGCAGGATGGAAGCGCCCATGCCCGCCGTAACCAGCTGCCGGATGGCGGGCACCGAATCGATCTCGAAACGGATGTTCAGCGTTATCCCCGAC
The DNA here is from genome assembly GCA_035444225.1 of Aquamicrobium sp. Classification (GTDB taxonomy): domain Bacteria; phylum Pseudomonadota; class Alphaproteobacteria; order Rhizobiales; family Rhizobiaceae; genus Aerobium. The sequence goes on from DAOMOI010000023.1 coordinate 11,615, forward strand.
TCCTTGGCCGCGCGCTCGATGACGCGGCGCATGCCGTGACGCGGCCCCGGCAGGATCAGGTCGACATCCTGTATGTCCTTCCACGAAGCCGTGGCCGTGCCGATCGCCTGCTTCGGATTGGAAATGAAATAGAGGCCTTCGATGATCAGCGGATTGACGATCAGGTCGCGCCGCCGGCGGGCGTCGTAAAGGATCGCCGCGTCGAGCTGGCCGTCTTCAAGCATCTCGCTCAGATTGCCGCTGAAGCCTTCGCGGATGCGCAGATGCGCATCGGGAAAGGCCTTCGCGAAGCCCTGGGACAAGGTGGCGCACAGGGTGGTCCCCAGGGACGGCGGCACGCCCAGCGTGATCACGCCGCTCGCCTGCGCGTATTCCTCCTGGATCTCCTGCCGGATGTTGTTCAGCTGGTCGAGAACATTGGCCGCCACGGCCTGGAGCTTCAGGCCGGCCGCCGTCAGCGACACCCCTCTGCCATGCCTGTAGAACAGGTCGCTTCGCAGTTCCGCTTCGAGCTGCCTTATCTGCCGGCTCAGCGCCGGCTGGGTTATGCCCAGCCGCTCGGCGGCGCGCGTCATGCTCCCGGTTTCGGCGGTCTTCAGGAAATAGCGCAGTTCGTCGAACGTCATGTGACACGTCCCTGTGGCAGGCGGCTCCATGCAGGAAATGCATAGCTGATACAATAGCCTTGTTAGCGACATTGCCAAAGAGTTGGGAGACAAGGTGCAGACACAATGGAAAGCTGCAAATGTCCTCAGCCCGGATTCTGTCGACCAGCCTCGGTTCCGTGCTGACGGGCGAGAACGTCGCCTTCCTCGAGCACGTCTATGCGCGTTTCAAGGAAGATCCGGGCCAGGTCGATCCCTCCTGGCACCTCGCATTGAGCCTTCTGGACGGCGCGCCCGCCAATGGCGGAACGCCGGCCGCCACCGACGTGCGCAACGTCCTGCGCGCAAGGGGGCACATGGTGGCGGCGCTCGATCCCGTGGCGGCCCTTCGCTGCGCGACGACGCCCTCCGAGCGGGCGGGAACGCTGCATCCCCTGGCCGCGGACGAGGCGTTCGCGTCGCTCGCGGCGACCTATTGCGGCTTCCTCGGCCTTGAAACCGAGCATATGGACCGGGACGACCTCAGGAATTGGGCCTACACGGCGTTTGAAAGCCACGAGCCGGCATCCGACGGGGAACTGGTCGCGTTCGTGCGCTCGACGCTGGAGGCGGCCGAGTTCGAGCGCCTCATGCATACCAAGTTCCCGACCAAGAAGCGTTTCGGCATCGAGGGCGGGGAAACCGTCATCCCCCTCGTGAAGCGGATATTGCAGCGCCTTTCGGCCCACGGCGTCGAAAGGGCGGTGATCGGGACGATGCATCGCGGACGCCTCAACCTCCTGACCAACGCGCTGGGCCGCCCGCTGGAGATCACCCTGGCCGAGTTCTCGGGCAAGCACCCCTTCGACAACGGCACCGCCGCCGACGTGCCCTATCATCTGGGTTGGCGGGACGCGCTCGACATGGGCGGCGGCAGGCGCCTCGACATCGACCTTCTCCCGAACCCCTCCCACCTCGAAGCCGTCAATCCCGTGGTGCTCGGCAAGGCGCGCGGCTTGCAGGACGCCGACGGCAGCAGGCCCACCGCGACGGTCATCCTGCACACGGACGCGGCGGTGATCGCACAGGGCTCCGTCGCCGAGATCATCCAGCTTGCGGGGCTGGCCGGATACACGACCGGCGGCACGATCCACATCGTCGTCAACAACCAGATCGGCTTCACGACCGAGCCCGAGGAAGCGCGCACGTCCCGATACTGCACCGGCGCCTGGAAGGCCACGGACAGCCTCATCATGCACGTCAACGCCGAAAGCCCCGAGGCGCTCGTCAAGGCGGCCGACATCGGCGTCGCCTATCGCTGCGCGCACGGCCGCGACAGCGTCATCGACTTCGTCTGCTACCGCCGCAACGGGCACAACGAGATCGACGAGCCGAGATTCACCCAGCCGCTTCTCTACAGGAATATCGACGCGCACCCGCCGATCGCGGGCACCCTCGCCGGCGACCTGTCGCGACGAGGCATCGTCTCGCGCGAGACCGTCGAGGCGTGGAAATCGTCCTACGAGAACCGCTTCCTGGAAACCTACGACAGGGTCAAGCAGGGCGCGCCTGCCGCGAGGCCGGCGACGACCCCGGCCCCAGCCGCGCATGCCGGCCCCACGGGGGTCGATGCCGAAAAGATCGCGGCCATCCTGCGGGACCTGGCCGAAGCGCCGGCGGATTTTCCCATCGACCACCGGTTGCAGCGCATATTGAGAGGCCGCGGCGAGCTTGCGCAGACCGGCATCAACTGGCCGACCGCGGAGGCGCTGGCGGTCGCCACGCTCAACAATGAGGGCGTGGCGGTCCGCCTCACCGGCC